>NZ_JBICMI010000012.1:0-29891 GCF_043106155.1 Pseudomonas sp. FYR_7 | reverse complement strand
CATTGTCCGGGCTTTTTTCGTATCAGCGCGTTTAGCGCGTTTCCAGCGGTGCCGGTGTAGGCACTGGCGTGGTTTCGATGGTGTCGATCTCGCGCTGGATGGATTCCTCGACCGAGCCTGGTTTGGCCGGTTTTTCTTCCGGTTGGGCTGCCGGCTGCTCGCCGTTGGCACCTGGGCTGACCGTGGTGTCGCCGCTGCCACCGAGGATTTCCTGGTCGCGGCTGACGCCCGGCATGAAGTCGCCAGACAGGCTTACCAGCTGGTCGCTTTCATTGAAGAAAATGCTCATGCGTTCCTGTTGGCGCTGACCGCCACCAGGTTGCAGGCTGTAGAGGTAGTCCCACCGGTTGGTGTGGAACGTATCCTGAATCAGAGGGTTGCCCATGATAAACCGCACTTGCCGCCGGGTCATTCCCGGACGCAATTGGTCTATCATGTCCTGCGTGACGACATTGCCCTGCTGGATGTCGATTTTGTAAACCCCGGGAAACGAGCAACCGGCGAGTGCGAGCAGTCCCACGAAGGTGAGGCTGGTTAGCAAGAGCTTGGTGTTTTGCATCGGTGGGCGACTTCCACTATCTTGGCTGGACAACGTAAACACCGATCATACCCGTATTAAGAGAAGCTGCGAAGCAGCATCGGCGAGAAAGCTGACCATGGTTGAAAATAGCGAATTGCGCAAAGCCGGTCTCAAGGTGACCCTGCCTCGAGTCAAGATCCTTCAAATGCTCGACTCTGCCGAGCAGCGTCACATGAGCGCCGAAGATGTGTACAAGGCCCTCATGGAGGCAGGCGAGGATGTTGGCCTGGCCACCGTGTACCGTGTACTGACCCAGTTCGAAGCAGCGGGTCTGGTGGTTCGCCACAACTTCGACGGCGGTCATGCGGTGTTCGAACTGGCCGATGGCGGTCACCACGACCATATGGTCAATGTGGATACCAGTGAAGTCATCGAGTTCATGGATGCCGAGATCGAGAAGCGTCAGCGTGAAATCGTCGAAGAGCACGGTTTCGAGCTGGTGGACCACAACCTGGTCCTTTATGTGCGTAAGAAGAAGTAACGATTACTTCGTTCTGAACAGCAAAGGCGACCCTGGGGTCGCCTTTGTTTTTTCTGCAAACGGTGGTGGTGACCGTTATTCCGGCCCTGTGCCGAAGTGCCTCAGGCCTTGCCGCTGACCACCATCTTGCGCGCATGGGCCAGCGATTCCTTGGTCAGGTCGATGCCACCCAGCATGCGCGCCACTTCTTCGACCCGCTCGCGTTTGCCAAGGCTGGCCACGGCCGTGTGCGTGGTATCGCTCTCGCGGACCTTGTGCACGAACAGGTGGTGATGCCCTTGGGCGGCCACCTGAGGCAGGTGGGTGACGGTCAGCACCTGGCCGCGTTCGCCCAGGCGACGCAACAGCTGGCCCACGATTTCCGCCGTAGGCCCGCCGATACCCACATCCACTTCGTCGAATACCAGGGTAGGGATGCGCGACGTCTGTGCCGTAATGACCTGAATCGCCAGGCTGATCCGGGACAGTTCGCCGCCCGAGGCGACTTTGGACAGCGCTTTGAGGGGCTGGCCGGGGTTGGCGCTGACCAGCAATTCGATCTGCTCCAGCCCATTGGGTGATAGGTCGGCCGTGTCATTGGGCGTGAGCTGAATGCAGAAGCGGCCACCGGGCATGCCCAGGCGCTGGATTTCCTGCTCGACCGCCTCTGCCAGTTGCTGGGCGGCATGCTGGCGCAGCCCGCTCAGTTCGCGGGCCTTCTCTTTATAGTGTTGAGCGAATGCAGCCATTTCTTCGCCCAGGCGCTCCAGGGATTCATCGCTGGCGTTGAGCCCTTCGAGCTCCTCCATCAACTGCTGCTGCAGGTGCGGTAGCTCCGTGGGGTGCACCCGGTGTTTACGCGCCAGGGTATAGATAGTGTCGAGGCGCTCTTCCAGGGCCTGGAGGCGCATGGGGTCGGCATCGAAATTGTCGAGGAAGCGGTTGAGTTCGCCCACGGCTTCTTCCACCTGAATCTGCGCGCTGGCAATCAGGTTGGCCGCTTCCGACAGTGCCTTGGGGGCGTTGCTGGCAGCGCCCAGCCGGTTGAGGCTGGAGGTGAGCGCGCCAAGCACATTGCCCGAATCGCTTTCACTGCACTGGTCGATGACCTGGCGGCAAATGCCGAACAGGGCCTCGGCGCTGGTGAGGTTCTTGTGCTCCTGCTCCAGGTGCTCCAGTTCGTTTTCGCCCAGGCCCAGGTTGTCCAGCTCTTCGAGCTGGTAGCTGAGCAGTTGGTGGCGGGCACGCTGTTCGTCGCCGGAATTGGACAGGCGCTCCAGTTCGAGCCGGGTCTGGTTCCAGCGCTTGGCCGCCATCTGCACTTGCCGGGCCAGGTCGATGGCCCCGGCGTATTCGTCGAGCAGACGCCGATGGGTATCGGCCTTGAGCAGGGACTGGTGCTCGTGCTGGCTGTGGATGTCGATCAGCAGCTCGCCCAGGGCCTTGAGGTCCCCAAGGGGGCAGGGTGTACCGTTGATATAGCCACGGCTGCGGCCTTCGGCAGTGATGACACGCCGCAGGATGCACAGCCCATCGCTGGCCAGGTCACGTTCGGCGAGCCAAGTGTGGGCCTCGGGGATGTCGACCAGGTCGAACGTGGCGAGGATGTCGGCCTTGTCGGTGCCGGGGCGTACCACGCCGCTGTCGGCGCGGTCGCCCAGGGCCAGGCCCAGGGCATCGAGCATGATCGACTTGCCCGCACCTGTCTCGCCCGTGATCACGGACATGCCGCGGGCGATTTCCAGGTCGAGGTGTTCGACGATGGCGTAGTTGTGAATGGACAGGTGCACCAGCATGAGGGCGACTCCAGAAAGTCATGTCTGGTTATTTATACAGTAGTTTTTTCCAGCCTGCCAATGCCCTTTTGGTGCAAACGCTTCAAGGCGTAAAAACCAGGCTGCCCCTTGAAGCTGTATTTTCCGGCCCCATATACGCCACATCACCGGCGAGCCTGGCTCGCAGTCCACCAAATTGCGCAGGAGATATCCCATGGCTGATGAGCAGCTGAACGAGAAAGACCTCAACGTCGAGCAAACCGGTGCCGACAACGCAGCTGATGCCCGCGTGCTGGAACTCGAAGAACAGCTGGCCGCGGCCAAGGACCAGTCACTGCGTACCGTGGCCGAACTGCAGAACATTCGCCGGCGTGCCGAGCAGGATGTGGAAAAGGCGCACAAGTTCGCCTTGGAGAAGTTCTCCACCGACCTGCTGCCTGTGATCGACAGCCTGGAACTGGCCCTGACTCACTCCAGCGCCCAGGACGAACACGTCAAGCAGATCCGCGAGGGCGTCGAGCTGACCCTGAAGATGTTCCAGGACACCCTCAAGCGCTACAACCTCGAAGCCATCGATCCGCATGGCCAGCCGTTCAACCCTGAGCACCACCAGGCCATGGCCATGCAGGATAACGCCGAGGTCGAACCCAACAGCGTACTGAACGTGTTCCAGAAGGGCTACCTGCTCAATGGCCGCCTGCTGCGCCCCGCCATGGTGGTGGTCAGCAAGGCGCCGAGCGCAGCGCAACCTTCTATCGATGAAAAGGCTTGAAATCCTTTCGGGCATCCCCATCTAGGTGTCAAGCCTTCAAGTATTACCGCAGTTGGCCGCAGTAGCCGCTGCTACCTCATTCAAGTTTCGGGAGAGTTAACATGGGCAAGATCATCGGTATCGACCTGGGGACCACCAACTCGTGCGTCTCCGTGCTGGAAAACGGTAACGTCAAGGTCATCGAGAACGTCGAGGGTGCGCGTACCACCCCATCGATCGTGGCATACGCCAACGACGGCGAAATCCTGGTCGGCCAGTCGGCCAAGCGCCAGGCCGTGACCAACCCGCACAACACCCTGTTCGCAGTCAAGCGCCTGATCGGCCGCCGCTTCGAAGAAGACGTCGTGCAGAAAGACATCAAGCTGGTGCCTTACAAGATCGTCAAGGCCAGCAACGGCGACGCCTGGGTCCAGGCCAGCGGCAAGGACATGGCGCCACCGCAGATCAGCGCCGAAGTTCTGAAGAAAATGAAGAAGACCGCCGAAGACTACCTCGGCGAGCCTGTGACCGAAGCGGTCATCACCGTACCGGCCTACTTCAACGACAGCCAGCGTCAGGCCACCAAGGACGCCGGCCGCATCGCCGGTCTGGACGTCAAGCGCATCATCAACGAGCCGACCGCCGCTGCACTGGCCTACGGCATGGACAAGGCCAAGGGCGACCACACCGTGATCGTCTATGACCTGGGTGGTGGTACCTTCGACGTTTCGGTCATCGAAATTGCCGAAGTCGACGGCGAGCACCAGTTTGAAGTACTGGCCACCAACGGCGACACCTTCCTGGGTGGCGAAGACTTCGACATGCGCCTGATCGACTACCTCGTCGATGAGTTCAAGAAAGAGTCCGGCATGGACCTGAAGAACGATCCACTGGCCCTGCAGCGCCTGAAGGAAGCTGCTGAAAAGGCCAAGATCGAGCTGTCTTCGGCCCAGTCGACCGACGTCAACCTGCCGTACATCACTGCAGATGCAACCGGTCCGAAGCACCTGAACGTGAAGATTTCCCGCGCCAAGCTGGAATCGCTGGTCGAGGACCTGGTCAGCCGCACCATCGAGCCTTGCCGCATCGCGCTCAAGGACGCCGGTATCGACGCCAGCAAGATCGACGACGTGATCCTGGTCGGCGGTCAGACCCGTATGCCGCTGGTTCAGAAAGCCGTTGCCGACTTCTTCGGCAAGGAAGCGCGCAAGGACGTGAACCCGGACGAAGCCGTCGCCATGGGTGCTGCCATCCAGGGCGCAGTCTTGGCCGGTGACGTGAAGGACGTCCTGCTGCTGGACGTCAGCCCGCTGACCCTGGGTATCGAAACCATGGGCGGCGTGATGACTTCGCTGATCGAGAAGAACACCACCATCCCGACCAAGAAGTCGCAGGTGTTCTCGACTGCTGACGACAACCAGGGGGCGGTGACCATTCACGTGCTGCAAGGCGAGCGCAAGCAGGCGGCACAGAACAAGTCGCTGGGCAAGTTCGACCTGGCTGACATTCCGCCAGCGCCACGTGGCGTGCCGCAGATCGAAGTGACCTTCGACATCGACGCCAACGGCATCCTGCACGTCAGCGCCAAAGACAAGGCCACCGGCAAGTCGCAGTCCATCGTCATCAAGGCCAACTCCGGCCTGTCGGACGAAGAAATCGAGCGCATGGTGCGTGACGCCGAGGCCAATGCCGAGGAAGACCGCAAGTTCGAAGAACTGGCCGCTGCCCGTAACCAGGGTGATGCACTGGTTCACTCGACCCGCAAGATGGTCGCTGACGCGGGTGACAAGGTCACCGCTGAAGAGAAGACTGCCATCGAAGCGGCCGTGGTTGCCCTGGAAACCGCCGTCAAAGGCGACGACAAGGCTGCCATCGACGCTAAGGTCGAAGAGCTGTCCAAGGTCTCTGCACCGGTTGCCCAGAAAATGTACGCCGAGCAGTCGGCCGAACAGCCTCAGGGCGGCGCGCAGCAGGCCGAGCCGGAAGCCAAGCACGACGACGTGGTGGACGCCGAGTTCGAAGAAGTGAAAGACAACAACAAGCAGTAAGTCCTGCAAGTTGTCGGCCAGTGCACCGCCGTTTGGCGGTGGACTGGTAGGATGTCGCCGCGCGGGGGCTTGCTCCCGCGTTGACGTATCTGGAATTCGAGAATTTTTGCAGCATTTGTCAGCCCCCCGTGGGGAGCAGATGCTGACGGCGCGGCGCAGATGCCGGACGCCCAACAAGGTGCAAATGACCTATGTCCAAGCGTGATTATTATGAGGTCCTGGGTGTCGAGCGCGGCGCCACGGATGCTGACCTCAAGAAGGCCTATCGCCGGTTGGCGATGAAGTACCACCCCGACCGCAACCCGGGTGATAAAGAGTCCGAAGACAAATTCAAGGAAGCCAACGAGGCGTACGAGGTCCTGTCGGATGCCAGCAAGCGCGCGGCGTTCGATCAATATGGCCATGCCGGCGTCGATCCGAGCATGGGTGGCGGCGGGGCCGGTTTCGGGGGCGCTAACTTCTCCGACATCTTCGGTGATGTGTTCAGCGACTTCTTCGGTGGTGGCCGGGGTGGCGGACGCGGCGGCGCTCAGCGCGGCAGCGACCTGCGTTACACCCTGGAGTTGAACCTGGAAGAAGCCGTGCGCGGCACCACGGTCAGCATTCGCGTGCCAACGCTGGTCAACTGCCAGCCGTGCGATGGCAGCGGTGCGAAGAAAGGTTCCACCCCGTCGACCTGCCCCACCTGCGGCGGTATCGGCCAAGTACGCATGCAGCAGGGCTTCTTCTCGGTGCAGCAGACCTGCCCGCGCTGCCATGGCCAGGGCAAGATCATCACCGACCCTTGCGGGGCCTGCCATGGCGAAGGCCGGGTCGAGGAATACAAGACCCTGTCGGTCAAGGTGCCAGCAGGCGTCGACACCGGTGATCGCATTCGCCTGTCGGGCGAGGGTGAAGCCGGCGCGCACGGTGGGCCGACCGGCGACCTGTACGTGGTGATCAACGTGCGCGAGCACGAGATCTTCCAGCGTGATGGCAAGCACCTGTACTGCGAAGTGCCGATCAGCTTCACCGACGCTGCGCTGGGTGGCGAACTCGAAGTGCCAACCCTCGATGGTCGGGTCAAGCTGCGCATCCCCGAAGGCACCCAGACCGGTAAGCAGTTCCGCCTGCGTGGCAAGGGCGTGGCGCCTGTGCGCGGTGGTGGTGCGGGTGATTTGCTGTGCCGCGTGGCGGTGGAAACGCCGGTCAACCTCAGCCGTCGTCAGCGCGAACTGCTCGAAGAGCTGCGTGATTCGCTCGAAGGCGACAGCTCCCATTCGCCCAAGGCCAGTGGCTGGTTCGATGGCGTGAAGCGCTTCTTCGGCGATCTTTGACAAGGAAAAGGCTATGCGACGTATTGCAGTGATGGGCGCGGCAGGGCGAATGGGCAAGACCCTCGTCGAAGCCGTGCAGCAAACCGCAGGTGCCGGCCTGACGGCTGCCATCGACCGCCCGGACAGCACGCTGGTGGGTGCGGATGCAGGCGAGTTGGCCGCCCTGGGGCGCATTGGCGTGCTGCTGTCCGACGACCTGGTCAAGGTTGCCGATGACTTCGACGTGCTGATCGACTTCACCCATCCATCGGTCACCCTGAAGAACCTGGCGTTCTGCCGTAAGCATGGCAAGGCCATGGTCATCGGCACCACCGGGTTCACCGTGGAAGAAAAGCACCTGCTGGCCGAGGCGGGCAAGGACATTCCGATTGTGTTCGCGGCCAACTTCAGTGTGGGGGTCAACCTCAGCCTCAAGCTGCTGGACATCGCGGCGCGTGTGCTGGGCGACGACGTCGATATCGAGATCATCGAGGCGCACCACCGCCATAAAGTCGATGCGCCTTCGGGCACCGCGCTGCGCATGGGCGAAGTGGTGGCCAATGCGCTGGGGCGCGACCTGCAGGAAGTGGCGGTGTATGGCCGCGAAGGGCAGACCGGTGCACGTGATCGCAAGACCATTGGCTTTGCCACGGTGCGCGCCGGTGACGTGGTCGGTGATCACACGGTGCTGTTTGCTGCCGAAGGCGAGCGCCTGGAGATCACCCACAAGGCCTCCAGCCGCATGACGTTCGCCAAGGGTGCCGTGCGAGCGGCCTTGTGGCTGGATGGGCGCGAGCCTGGCCTGTACGACATGCAGGATGTGCTCGAGCTGCACTGAGCCCTCGGCCCAGACCAGAGTAACCTGCCGCCGATGATACGCACCCAGGCGTGTCTGGGCGGTGGGGCTCACCTCTAGCAAGTGGCTCTGGTAGCGGTCTGTCGCATTCATGTGTTTAAGAGGCACATATGCGGTAGACCGAAAACGCACTTTTCTGTAAGCTACAGCTTTAGTGTGTCCACTAAAAGCGCGCAGCGAATTGAATTCAGCACATAAAAGCGGGGTGACGTGTCCATACGTCACTCCGCTTTTTTGCAACCTGCGATCGCCCTTTCATGCTTGATTTTCGGGAGGTCTTCTTGACAAAGCCAGCCATACTCGCCCTTGCCGACGGCAGTATTTTCCGCGGTGAGGCAATCGGTGCCGACGGCCAGACCGTTGGTGAAGTGGTATTCAACACCGCTATGACCGGCTACCAGGAAATCCTTACAGACCCTTCCTACGCGCAGCAAATCGTTACCCTGACCTACCCGCACATCGGCAACACCGGCACCACGCCAGAAGACGCAGAATCCAACCGCGTCTGGTCGGCCGGCCTGGTCATTCGCGATCTGCCGCTGCTGGCCAGCAACTGGCGTAACACCCAGTCGCTGCCCGAGTACCTCAAGGCCAACAACGTGGTGGCCATTGCGGGCATCGACACCCGTCGCCTGACTCGAATCCTGCGTGAAAAGGGCGCTCAGAACGGCTGCATCCTGGCCGGTGACGACATCAGCGAAGAAGCCGCAATCGCCGCTGCGCGCGGCTTCCCAGGCCTCAAGGGCATGGACCTGGCCAAGGTGGTTTCCACCAAGGAGCGCTACGAATGGCGTTCCAGCGTGTGGGAGCTCAAGACCGATAGCCACCCCACCCGCGAAGTTGCCGACCTGCCTTATCACGTGGTGGCGTTCGACTACGGCGTCAAGCTGAACATCCTGCGCATGCTGGTCGCCCGTGGCTGCCGCGTCACCGTGGTGCCGGCCCAGACGCCCGCCAGCGAAGTGCTGGCCCTCAGCCCGGACGGCGTGTTCCTGTCCAACGGCCCGGGCGATCCCGAGCCTTGTGACTATGCCATCCAGGCGATCAAGGAAATCCTGGAAACCGACATCCCGGTCTTCGGCATCTGCCTGGGTCACCAGCTGCTGGCCCTGGCCTCCGGCGCCAAGACCGTGAAGATGGGCCACGGCCACCACGGTGCCAACCACCCGGTGCAGGACCTCGATACCGGTGTGGTCATGATCACCAGCCAGAACCACGGCTTTGCGGTGGACGAAGCGACCTTGCCTGGCAACGTGCGCGCCATTCACAAGTCGCTGTTCGACGGTACCCTGCAGGGTATCGAGCGCACCGACAAGAGCGCGTTCAGCTTCCAGGGCCACCCTGAAGCGAGCCCAGGCCCGACCGACGTCGCGCCACTGTTCGATCGTTTCACCGATGCCATGGCCAAGCGCCGCTGAGTCTCCTGCTTCAAGGCCCCGGGCTGGCATGCGCCATGCCCGGATGCGCCTGACCCAGATTGTTCAACGCGGCTTGCCGACTGACCCCGGATTTGAGTGACAACCATGCCAAAACGTACAGACATCAAAAGCATCCTGATTCTCGGCGCTGGCCCGATCGTGATCGGCCAGGCCTGCGAATTCGACTACTCCGGCGCCCAGGCTTGCAAAGCCCTGCGTGAGGAGGGGTTCCGCGTCATCCTGGTGAACTCCAACCCTGCCACCATCATGACCGACCCGGCCATGGCCGACGCCACCTACATCGAGCCGATCAAATGGCAGTCGGTGGCCAAGATCATCGAGAAAGAGCGCCCTGACGCTGTCCTGCCGACCATGGGTGGCCAGACTGCCCTGAACTGCGCCCTGGACCTGGAGCGCCACGGCGTTCTGGAGAAATTCGGCGTGGAAATGATCGGCGCCAATGCCGACACCATCGACAAGGCCGAAGACCGCTCGCGCTTCGACAAGGCCATGAAGGACATCGGCCTGGAGTGCCCGCGCTCCGGTATCGCCCACAGCATGGAAGAGGCCAACGCGGTGCTCGAGAAGCTTGGCTTCCCTTGCATCATCCGTCCGTCGTTCACCATGGGCGGCACTGGCGGCGGCATCGCCTACAACCGCGAAGAATTCGAAGAAATCTGCACCCGTGGCCTGGACCTGTCGCCGACCAAGGAACTGCTGATCGACGAATCGCTGATCGGCTGGAAGGAATACGAGATGGAGGTGGTCCGCGACAAGAAGGACAACTGCATCATCGTCTGCTCCATCGAGAACTTCGACCCGATGGGCGTGCACACCGGCGACTCGATCACCGTCGCCCCGGCGCAGACCCTGACCGACAAGGAATACCAGATCATGCGCAACGCCTCCCTGGCGGTGCTGCGTGAAATCGGCGTCGAGACCGGCGGTTCCAACGTGCAGTTCGGCATTTGCCCGAATACCGGTCGTATGGTCGTCATCGAGATGAACCCGCGGGTGTCGCGCTCCTCGGCATTGGCTTCGAAAGCCACCGGCTTCCCGATCGCCAAGATCGCCGCCAAGCTGGCCATCGGCTACACCCTGGACGAGCTGCAGAACGACATCACCGGTGGCCGCACGCCGGCTTCCTTCGAGCCGTCGATCGACTACGTGGTGACCAAGTTGCCACGCTTTGCCTTCGAGAAATTCCCGAAGGCCGACGCTCGTCTGACGACCCAGATGAAATCTGTCGGTGAAGTCATGGCCATCGGCCGTACCTTCCAGGAATCCTTGCAGAAAGCCCTGCGCGGCCTGGAAGTCGGCGCCTGCGGCCTCGACCCGAAAGTCGACCTGGCCAGCCCCGAGGCTGCCAGCATCCTCAAGCGCGAGCTGACCGTACCGGGCGCCGAGCGCATCTGGTATGTAGCCGACGCCATGCGTTCGGGCATGACCTGCGAGCAGATCTTCGACCTGACCGGCATCGACATGTGGTTCCTGGTGCAGATGGAAGACCTGATCAAGGAGGAGGAGAAGGTCAAGACCCTGGCCCTCACTGCGATCGACAAGGACTGCATGCTGCGCCTCAAGCGCAAGGGTTTCTCGGACCAGCGTCTGGCCAAGCTGCTGGGCATCACCGACAAGACCCTGCGCCGTCACCGCCACAAGCTGGAAGTGTTCCCGGTGTACAAGCGCGTCGACACCTGCGCCGCCGAGTTCGCCACCGACACCGCCTACCTCTATTCCACCTACGAGGAGGAATGCGAGGCGAATCCGTCGAGCCGCGACAAGATCATGATCCTCGGCGGTGGTCCCAACCGTATTGGCCAGGGCATCGAGTTCGACTACTGCTGCGTGCACGCCGCCTTGGCGCTGCGTGACGACGGTTACGAGACCATCATGGTCAACTGCAACCCGGAAACCGTGTCTACCGACTACGACACTTCCGACCGCCTGTACTTCGAGCCGCTGACCCTGGAAGACGTGCTGGAAGTCTGCCGCGTCGAGAAGCCCAAGGGCGTGATCGTGCACTACGGCGGCCAGACCCCGCTCAAGCTTGCCCGCGCCCTGGAAGAAGCCGGCGTGCCGATCATCGGCACCAGCCCCGACGCCATCGACCGTGCCGAAGACCGTGAGCGCTTCCAGCAGATGGTGCAGCGCCTGAACCTGCTACAGCCGCCAAATGCCACCGTGCGCAGCGAAGAAGAGGCCATCAGCGCCGCCGGCACCATCGGTTACCCGCTGGTCGTGCGTCCGTCCTACGTCCTGGGTGGTCGCGCCATGGAGATCGTCTACGAGCTGGACGAGCTCAAGCGCTACCTGCGCGAAGCCGTGCAGGTGTCCAACGACAGCCCGGTGCTGCTGGACCACTTCCTCAACTGCGCCATCGAAATGGACGTGGATGCGGTCTGCGACGGTACCGATGTGGTCATCGGCGCGATCATGCAGCACATCGAACAGGCCGGCGTTCACTCCGGTGACTCGGCATGCTCGCTGCCGCCTTACTCGCTGAGCAAGGAGGTGCAAGATGAAGTGCGTGTGCAGGTCAAGAAAATGGCCCTGGAGCTGGGCGTGGTTGGCCTGATGAACGTGCAGCTGGCCCTGCAGGGCGACAAGATCTACGTGATCGAAGTCAACCCGCGCGCCTCGCGTACCGTACCGTTCGTGTCCAAGTGCATCGGCACGTCGCTGGCCATGATCGCCGCTCGTGTCATGGCAGGCAAAACCCTGAAGGAGCTGGGCTTCACTCAGGAAATCATCCCGAACTTCTACAGCGTGAAGGAAGCCGTCTTCCCATTCGCCAAGTTCCCAGGGGTTGACCCGATCCTCGGCCCTGAGATGAAATCGACCGGTGAAGTGATGGGTGTCGGTGACAGCTTCGGTGAAGCCTTCGCCAAGGCCCAGATGGGTGCCAGCGAAGTGCTGCCGACCGGTGGTACCGCGTTCATCAGCGTGCGTGACGACGACAAGCCGCAAGTGGCCGGCGTCGCCCGCGACCTGATCGCCCTGGGCTTCGAAGTGGTGGCAACCGCAGGTACCGCCAAGGTCATCGAGGCGGCGGGCCTGAAGGTGCGCCGCGTGAACAAGGTGACCGAAGGCCGTCCTCACGTGGTCGACATGATTAAGAACGACGAAGTGTCGCTGATCATCAACACCACCGAAGGCCGTCAGTCGATCGCCGATTCCTACTCGATTCGCCGCAATGCGCTGCAGCACAAGATCTACTGCACCACGACCATTGCGGCCGGTGAAGCCATCTGCGAGGCGCTGAAATTCGGTCCGGAAAAAACCGTTCGCCGCCTGCAGGATCTGCACGCAGGACTCAAAGCATGAGCATGACCAAATACCCGATGACCGTTCAGGGCGCTCGCGCCCTGGAAGAAGAACTGCTCTTTCTGAGCAAGACCGAGCGCCCGCGCCTGAGCCAAGCCATTGGTGAAGCGCGTGAGCTGGGCGACTTGAAGGAGAACGCCGAATACCATGCCGCCCGCGAAGAGCAGGGCATGGTCGAGGCACGTATCCGTGACATCGAAGGCCGTTTGCAGAACTCGGTCGTGATCGACGTGACCACCATTGCCCATACGGGCAAGGTCATCTTCGGCACAACCGTCGATCTGGAAAACACCGAGACGGGTGATCAGGTCACCTATCAGATCGTTGGCGAGGATGAAGCCGACGTTAAGAAAGGCAAGCTGTCCAGCAGTGCGCCGATCGCTCGCGCCATCATCGGCAAGGAAGAGGGTGACACCGTTGTCGTCAAGACGCCAAACGGTACGGTCGAGTACGAGATTGTCGAAGTCAAGCACATCTGACCGGCGCCTGCGGGCGCCTTCCCTTGAGGGGATCCTCTGGCAGCTGGCCCAGGTATTCTGGGTCGGTGGCCTGTGGGTGTTCCACGTGGGGTTGGTGCCTGCTTTGAAAGTCAGCGGCCTTGCGCCATTGCTGGTGCAGGACATTGCCGGGCAGATCGACCGTTGGTTGATCGGCGTGGCACTGCTCGGCCTGATCACTCAGCTGGCGGTATTGGCAAGGGTGGAAGGCCTGGCTGCCTGGTGGCGCCAGTTCCGTGGCCAGATGCTGTTGCTGGGCCTTGGGGCCTGCATCGGCTACTACACCTTGCGTTACGGGATCTCCGTAGGCGAGCGCTGGCAGATGTTCTGTTTCCTGGTGCTGGGCTTCTCCGGCATCGTACTGGTGGCCCAGCCCGTCCCACTCAGGGCGCGTCACGCGCGCCACTGAGCGGCACCACCGTTACTTGTAACGGTGGACGTTGGACAGCTGCTTGTTCGGCTGAGGGTTCTTGCGGTAGATCAGCGCCTTCTTGCCGATGGTCTGCACCAGCTCGGCGCGGCCGGCCTTGCACAGCGCGGCAATGGTCTCGGCACGCTCTTCGCGGTCTTCGGAGCGAATTTCGACCTTGATCAGCTCGTGGTCGGCCAATGCGCGTTCCAATTCGGCGACGACGCCTTCATTCAAACCGTTGCCAGCAACGATCAGGACCGGCTTGAGGTCATGACCAATGGACTTGTATTGCTTCTTCTGCTCGTTATTGAGCGGCATAATCTGACCCTTTCCGTCTGATTCTGTAAAATTGACCGGCATTTTACCCGAGGGCCACCGGCTCCGCCCAGTCAATCACCACGCATATCATCGAGGTGCCCCGTGGTACAACGTTCCAAAAGCAGCGCAAACTGGCTGCGAGAGCATTTCAACGACCCTTTCGTCAAACAGGCGCAGAAGGACGGCTACCGCTCGCGGGCAAGCTACAAGCTGCTTGAGATCCAAGAGAAGGACCGTCTGATCCGTCCTGGCATGAGTGTCATCGACCTGGGTGCAGCGCCGGGCGGCTGGTCCCAGGTGACCAGTCGTCTGATTGGCGGTCAGGGTCGACTGATCGCCTCGGACATCCTGGAGATGGACTCCATCCCCGATGTCACCTTCATCCAAGGGGACTTCACCCAGGACGAGGTGCTGCGGCAAATTCTCGAAGCCGTCGGCGATTCACACGTAGACCTTGTGATTTCGGACATGGCCCCCAATATGAGTGGTACGCCCGCGGTCGACATACCGCGAGCCATGTTCCTTTGCGAGCTGGCCCTGGATTTGGCAACCCGCGTGCTGCGGCCCGGCGGTGATTTTTTGATCAAGATCTTCCAGGGTGAAGGTTTCGATGTGTACCTCAAGGACGTGCGCACCAAGTTCGACAAGGTACAGATGCGCAAACCGTCTTCATCGCGGGACCGCTCCCGCGAGCAGTACCTGCTTGGCAAGGGGTTCAAAGGCGCGTGAACGGTACGAAGCGCAGCGGCCGATAGTTAATTCCAATCGGTCACGGCGTCAGGATCGTCCGAACTTCGTGTAGTCTGGATTTCACAAAGGGTTACAGACGGTGCCTGCGGTTGCGTGGGCAATGTAGTAAGTTAGGGCGATGAATATCATGCGAGGCACGGCTGCGTCGTGCGCCGGCCTCAGAGGGTAGCGAATTGAACGACATGGCAAAGAATCTGATCCTGTGGTTGATCATCGCAGCTGTCCTGGTGACGGTGATGAACAACTTCTCCAGCCCTAACGAGCCGCAGACCCTCAATTACTCCGACTTCATCCAGCAGGTCAAGGATGGCAAGGTCGAGCGAGTGACCGTCGACGGTTACATCATCACCGGCAAGCGCTCCGACGGCGACAGCTTCAAGACCGTGCGCCCGGCGATCACCGACAATGGCCTGATCGGCGACTTGGTGGACAACCACGTGACCGTCGAAGGCAAGCAGCCCGAGCAACAGAGCATCTGGACCCAGTTGCTGGTCGCCAGCTTCCCGATCCTGGTGATCATCGCCGTGTTCATGTTCTTCATGCGCCAGATGCAAGGCGGGGCGGGCGGCAAGGGTGGCCCCATGAGCTTTGGCAAGAGCAAGGCGCGCCTGCTCTCCGAAGACCAGGTCAAGACCACCCTGGCTGACGTCGCCGGCTGCGACGAGGCCAAGGAAGAAGTAGGCGAGCTGGTCGAGTTCCTGCGCGACCCGGGCAAGTTCCAGCGCCTGGGTGGCCGCATTCCCCGCGGTGTGCTGATGGTCGGCCCACCCGGTACCGGTAAGACCCTGCTGGCCAAGGCCATTGCAGGTGAAGCCAAGGTGCCGTTCTTCACCATTTCCGGTTCGGACTTCGTGGAAATGTTCGTCGGTGTCGGTGCCAGCCGTGTGCGCGACATGTTCGAACAGGCCAAGAAGCACGCCCCGTGCATCATCTTCATCGACGAGATCGACGCCGTGGGCCGTCACCGTGGTGCTGGCATGGGCGGGGGCCACGACGAGCGTGAGCAGACCCTCAACCAGTTGCTGGTGGAGATGGACGGCTTCGAGATGAACGATGGCATCATCGTCATTGCCGCGACCAACCGCCCTGACGTGCTCGACCCCGCGCTGCTGCGTCCCGGGCGCTTCGACCGTCAGGTTGTTGTAGGCCTGCCGGACATCCGTGGTCGTGAGCAGATCCTCAAGGTGCACATGCGCAAGGCGCCGATTGGCGACAACGTCAACCCGGCCGTCATTGCCCGTGGTACGCCTGGCTTCTCCGGTGCCGACCTTGCCAACCTGGTCAACGAAGCCGCTCTGTTTGCCGCCCGCTCCAACAAGCGCCTGGTCGACATGAAGGAGTTCGAGCTGGCCAAGGACAAGATCATGATGGGCGCCGAGCGCAAAACCATGGTCATGTCCGAGAAGGAAAAACAGAACACCGCCTACCACGAAGCCGGCCATGCGATCGTAGGTCGCCTGGTGCCCGAGCACGATCCGGTCTACAAGGTGTCGATCATCCCGCGGGGTCGTGCGCTGGGTGTGACCATGTTCCTGCCCGAAGAAGATCGCTACAGCCTGTCCAAGCGTGCGCTGATCAGCCAGATCTGCTCCCTGTACGGCGGTCGTATCGCCGAGGAGATGACCCTGGGCTTCGATGGCGTCACCACCGGCGCTTCCAACGACATCATGCGTGCCAGCCAGATTGCGCGAAACATGGTCACCAAGTGGGGCTTGTCCGAGAAACTGGGCCCGCTGATGTATGCCGAGGAAGACGGCGAAGTGTTCCTGGGTCGTAGTGCAGGTGGCCAGCAGACCAGCGTCTCCGGTGAGACGGCCAAGCTGATCGACTCCGAAGTGCGCAGCATCATCGACCAGTGCTACGCGACCGCCAAGCAGCTGTTGACCGAAAACCGCGACAAGCTCGATGCGATGGCCGAGGCCTTGATGAAGTACGAAACCATCGACGCCGAGCAGATCGACGATATCATGGCGGGCCGTACGCCTCGCGAACCTCGCGATTGGGATGATGATTCGGCTTCCGGTACACCGGCTGCCCAGGGTGATCGCCCGGAATCGCCAATCGGTGGTCCAGCGGCTCAACACTAAGGGCATCTATGAGCTCAGTGCAGCACCCGACCCGATTGCCTTGCGGCAATCGGGTTCTTGATTTGTCGCGTACCCATGTCATGGGTATCCTCAATGTCACGCCCGATTCCTTTTCCGACGGCGGCCGCTTCAGTCAGCGCGACGAGGCCTTGCGCCACGCCGAAGCGATGGTGGCCGCCGGTGCCACGCTGATCGATGTAGGCGGGGAGTCCACCCGCCCGGGTGCGCGGCCCGTTTCGGTCACCGAAGAGCTGGAGCGCGTGGCGCCGATGGTCGAAGCCATCCACCGTCATCTTGATGTCGTGGTGTCGGTCGATACGTCCACGCCTGCCGTCATGCGCGAAGCCGCCCGCCTGGGCGCTGGCCTGATCAACGATGTGCGCGCCCTCGAGCGCGATGGTGCGCTGGATGCCGCGGCTGCCACCGGGCTGCCGGTGTGCCTGATGCACATGCGCGGCGAGCCCGGCACCATGCAGGACGACCCGCATTATGACGATGTCACCGAGGACGTGGCGCGCTACCTTCAGCAGCGCATGATGGCCTGTGCGGACGCCGGCATTGAGGCCGACCGCATCGTGCTCGATCCAGGCTTCGGTTTCGCCAAGACCCTGGCCCACAACCTCAGCCTGTTCAAACACCTCGAAGCGCTCCATCGTCTGGGGCGTCCGCTTCTGGTGGGCGTTTCACGTAAAAGCATGATCGGCCTGACGCTCGAGCGTCCTGTCGCTGAGCGTCTCTATGGCAGCCTGGCGCTGGCGGCGCTGGCCATGACCAAGGGTGCAAGTATCCTGCGCGTGCATGACGTGGCACAAACCGTTGACGTCGTTCGCATGATCGCGGCCGTTCAGCACGCCGAATAAGAACATTGGAGTCCCTATGAGCAGAAAATATTTTGGCACCGACGGCATTCGTGGCCGCGTCGGCGAATACCCGATCACCCCGGAGTTCATGCTCAAGCTCGGCTGGGCAGCCGGCATGGCGTTTCGCAAGCAAGGCCATTGCCGCGTGCTGGTAGGCAAGGACACGCGGATCTCCGGCTACATGTTCGAATCTGCGCTCGAAGCTGGCCTTTCAGCCGCCGGGGCCGATGTGATGCTGCTGGGCCCGATGCCCACGCCTGCCATTGCCTACTTGACCCGCACCTTCCATGCTGAAGCCGGTATCGTCATCAGTGCCTCGCACAACCCGCACGATGACAATGGCATCAAGTTCTTCTCGGGGCAGGGCACCAAGCTGCCGGACGAAGTGGAGCTGATGATCGAGGAGCTGCTCGACCAGCCCATGACCGTTGTGGAATCGAGCAAGCTGGGCAAGGTCTCGCGCATCAACGACGCAGCCGGCCGCTACATCGAGTTCTGCAAGAGCAGTGTGCCCAGCAGCACCAGCTTCGCCAGCCTCAAGCTGGTGGTCGACTGCGCCCACGGCGCCACGTACAAGGTCGCGCCCAGCGTGTTCCGTGAGCTGGGTGCCGATGTCACTGTGCTGCACGCCCAGCCAGATGGCCTGAACATCAACGAAGGCTGTGGTTCGACCCACATCGAATCGCTGCAGGCCGCCGTGCTGGTCGGGCATGCGGACCTGGGCATCGCCTTCGACGGGGATGGCGACCGTGTGTTGATGGTCGATCACACCGGCGCGATCGTCGACGGTGACGAGCTGCTGTTCATCATCGCGCGCGACCTGCATGACCGCGGCAAGCTGCAAGGCGGCGTGGTGGGTACGCTCATGAGCAACCTGGGGCTGGAGCTGGCGCTCAAAGACCTGGATATTCCGTTCGTGCGTGCCAAGGTCGGTGACCGCTACGTCATGGCCGAGCTGCTCGAGCGCGAGTGGCTGATAGGCGGGGAAAATTCCGGTCATGTGGTGTGCTGCAACTACACCACCACCGGTGATGCGATCATCGCCGCGCTGCAGGTGCTGATGGCGCTCAAGCGCCGTGGCGAGACCCTGGCCCAGGCGCGCCAGGCATTGCGCAAATGCCCGCAAGTGCTGATCAATGTACGCTTCGCTGCAAGCGACGTGGACCCGCTCGAGCATCCGGACGTCAAGCAAGCCAGCGCGCAGGTCACAGAGGCCCTGGCAGGCCGTGGGCGGGTATTGCTGCGTAAATCCGGGACCGAGCCGCTGTTGCGCGTCATGGTCGAAGGTGAGGATGAACACCAGGTGCGTCTGCACGCCGAAGCACTGGCAAAGCGCGTCGCAGAAGTTTGTGCCTGAAGCCGCTTGCCAGCGCGAATCTGGTTGGGTAAGATCTGCGCCCACTTTGACCGACGAGGTAAAGCATGCGTCGCCCTATGGTTGCTGGTAACTGGAAGATGCACGGTACCCGCGCCAGCGTCGCTGAGCTGACCGAGGGCTTGCGTAATCTTGCCCTGCCGAGCGGGGTGGAAGTCGCGGTATTCCCGCCAACTTTGTTCATCAACCAGGTGGTTGCTGAACTCGATGGCAAGGGTATTATCGTCGGCGCACAGAATTCTGCAGTATTGCCCGAACAGGGCGCGCTGACCGGTGAAGTTGCTCCGGAACAGCTGGCTGAAGCAGGTTGCAAGTTGGTGTTGATTGGCCATTCGGAGCGTCGCCAGGTAATCGGCGAAGATGACGAAGTGTTGAATCGCAAGTTTGCAGCGGCTCAGGCCAAAGGTTTGAAGCCAGTGCTCTGTATCGGGGAAACCCTTGAAGAGCGCGAGGCAGGCAAAACGCTCGAAGTTGTTGGGCGTCAACTCAACAGTATCATCGAAGCCTTCGGTGTTAGTGTGTTTGCCAATGCGGTAATTGCCTATGAGCCTGTATGGGCCATCGGCACCGGCCTAACGGCCACGCCTCAGCAGGCCCAGGATGTGCATGCCGCCATCCGCAGCCAGCTTGCGGCGAAAGATGCTGAAGTGGCTGCGAAGGTGCAGTTGCTCTACGGCGGCAGCGTGAAGGCGGCCAATGCGGCCGAACTGTTCGGCATGCCGGATATCGATGGGGGCCTCATTGGTGGGGCTTCCCTGAACGCAGACGAATTCGGTGCAATTTGTCGCGCCGCAGGAAACTGAACAAATGCTGGAAACAGTCATCGTTGTTTTTCATCTGTTGGCAGCGCTGTCGCTGGTAGTGCTGGTACTGTTGCAACAGGGTAAGGGGGCGGAAGCCGGTGCATCTTTTGGTGCGGGTGCTTCCAATACCGTCTTCGGAAGTCAGGGCTCTGCCACCTTCCTAAGTAAATTCACTGCAATACTCGCTGCCACTTTCTTTTTGACAGCACTTGGGTTAGGATACTTCGCGAAGCAACAAGCTCACCAGCTTAGCCAAGCAGGTCTTCCAGATCCAGCAGTGCTAGAAGTGAAAGAGCAGCCAAAGCCGGCCATCAATGATGATGTACCGGTGCTCCAAGAACAGAAGAGCGAAGCCACTCCTAATTCGAGTGATGTACCTCCTCCGGCAGAAGAGCAGAAGTAACGGGTTTCAAAGTAGTATTGCCGAGGTGGTGGAATTGGTAGACACGCAACCTTGAGGTGGTTGTGCCCATAGGGTGTAGGGGTTCGAGTCCCCTTCTCGGTACCATTTAAAGCTTGAGAGCCCGCCTTGGCGGGCTTTCTTGCAGGTGAAGGTTTGGATTTGACCCTCAAGTGGGTTCGGTCTTATACTTTCGCCCCAGCTTTGTCGCGGGGTGGAGCAGCTTGGTAGCTCGTCGGGCTCATAACCCGAAGGTCGTTGGTTCAAATCCAGCCCCCGCAACCAGCTTCAGCGAAGCCCCTTTTCAGGGGCTTTTTGCTAACCGAACAGTTCAGGCGTCGTTGTCCAACGGCGCTTTCAGGGATGGGCGCTTCGCCCATTTTTTATTTGCACAGCATGCACGAGGGGGTTCAGGTGTCGAGCAAGCTAGAACAGTTGCAGGCCTTGTTGGCCCCGGTTGTCGAGGGTCTGGGCTATCAATGCTGGGGGATCGAATTCGTTTCCCAGGGCAAGCATTCGGTATTGCGTATCTACATCGACAAGGAAGGCGGCATTCTGGTGGACGACTGCGAAGCTGTCAGCCGTCAAGCCAGCGCCATCCTGGATGTCGAGGATCCGATCAGCAGCGAGTACACCCTCGAGGTGTCTTCTCCAGGCATGGATCGCCCACTGTTCACACTGGAACAGTTTGCCTCGCATGCCGGCGAACAAGTGAAGATCAAGCTGCGCTCACCCTTCGAGGGTCGTCGTAACTTCCAGGGCCTTCTCCGCGGTGTGGAGGAGCAGGATGTGGTGGTCCAGGTGGACGACCAGGAGTTCCTACTGCCGATCGATTCGATCGACAAGGCCAATATTATTCCCAGTTTTGACTGAGACGTGCCGGGTCCGACGGATTATCCGGGCCCAATGGCTTGCGCAAGGCGAGGCGTACGATGAGCAAAGAAGTACTGCTGGTTGTTGAATCGGTATCCAACGAAAAAGGTGTACCGCCCGGCGTCATTTTCGAAGCGCTGGAGGTGGCCCTGGCCACCGCAACCAAAAAACGTTTTGAAGACGAAGTCGACCTGCGTGTGGAAATCAACCGCCACACCGGTAGCTACGAGACCTTCCGTCGTTGGACCGTGGTCGATGAAGCCGACCTCGATGATCCGGCCATCGAAACCTGGCTGGACAAGATCAAGGACACACATCCCGAAGCCAAGATTGGCGACGTGATCGAAGAAAAGATCGAGTCCATCGAGTTCGGCCGTATCGCCGCGCAGACCGCCAAGCAGGTGATCGTGCAGAAGGTCCGTGAGGCCGAGCGTGCGCAGGTGGTGGATGCCTACCGTGAGCGTGTGGGCGAAATCATCTCCGGCACCGTCAAGAAGGTCACCCGCGACAACGTCATCGTCGATCTGGGCAACAACGCCGAGGCGTTGCTGGCCCGCGAAGACATCATCGCCCGCGAAACTTTCCGTGTTGGTGTGCGCCTGCGTGCACTGCTCAAGGAAATTCGCACCGAAAACCGTGGTCCTCAGCTGATCCTGTCGCGCACCGCGCCGCAGATGCTGATCGAGCTTTTCCGCATCGAAGTGCCGGAAATCGCTGAAGGCCTCATCGAAGTCATGGCCGCCTCCCGTGATCCGGGTTCGCGAGCCAAGATCGCCGTCCGCTCCAAGGACAAGCGCATCGACCCGCAAGGCGCCTGCATCGGCATGCGTGGGTCGCGCGTCCAGGCCGTATCCGGAGAGTTGGGTGGTGAGCGTGTGGATATCGTTCTCTGGGACGATAACCCGGCGCAGTTCGTCATCAACGCCATGTCGCCGGCTGAAGTCGCGGCGATCATCGTTGATGAAGATGCCCATGCCATGGACATCGCCGTCGCCGAAGACAACCTGGCCCAAGCCATTGGCCGTGGCGGTCAGAACGTTCGCCTGGCCAGTCAGTTGACTGGCTGGACCCTGAACGTGATGACCGAGAAGGACATCCAGGCCAAGCAGCAAGCCGAAACTGGCGACATCCTGCGCAATTTCATCGATGAACTGGAAGTCGACGAGGAGCTGGCCCAAGTGCTGGTCGACGAAGGCTTCACCAGCCTTGAAGAAATTGCCTACGTACCGTTGGAAGAAATGCTCAACATCGATGGCTTTGACGAAGATATCGTCAATGAGCTCCGCGCTCGAGCCAAGGACCGTTTGTTGACCAAGGCCATCGCTACCGAAGAAAAACTGGCAGACGCCCATCCGGCCGAAGACCTGCTCTCCCTTGAGGGCATGGACAAGGACCTGGCGGCGGAACTGGCGGTGCGCGGCGTGGTTAACCGCGAAGACCTGGCCGAGCAGTCGATCGACGACCTGCTCGACATCGACGGCATCGACGAAGAGCGTGCCGGCAAGTTGATCATGGCCGCCCGAGCCCACTGGTTCGAGTAATTAGGCGCGGCCTGAGGAGAGAAGTGCATGACGCAAGTCACGGTGAAAGAACTGGCCCAAGAGGTCGAGGCACCGGTAGAGCGCCTGCTGCAGCAGATGCGTGAGGCAGGTCTGCCGCACACCGACGCCGGTCAGGTAGTGACCGACAATGAGAAGCAGACGTTGCTGACTCATTTGAAGAGCAGCCACAAGAGCAAGGCGGAAGAACCGCGCAAGATTACCTTGCAGCGCAAAACCACCAGCACCCTGCGTGTCGCCGGTAGTAAGAGCATCAGCGTAGAAGTACGCAAGAAGAAAGTATTCGTGCAGCGCAGCCCGGAAGAGATCCAGGCTGAGCAGAAGCGTGAGCTCGAAGAGCGCCGTGCAGCTGAAAACGCTGCCCGCGATAAAATTGACGCCGAAGTACGTCAGCGCAACGAAGAGCAGGCACGTCGCCAAGCTGCTGAGGCCGCTGCTGCCGCTCCGGCCCCTGCGGCCAAGGCAGAACAGGCTTCGGCCCCTGCCGCAGCGCCGGTAGTGGCCAATGCGCCGACGTCGGAAGACGCTGCCGCTCGTGCTGCCGAGCGCAAGAAAGACGAGACCCGTCGCAACGAGAGCCGCACCCGTGATGACGACCGTCGTCGTGGCGAAGCGCCGCGTGTGTCGATCAAGGTTAAGGTCAAGGAAAAGGAAAAGGCTCCGACGCCTCGTGCCGCGCCGCGTACCACCGACGAAGAGAGCGATGGCGCTCGTCGTGGTCGTGGTGGCAAGAGCAAGCTGAAGAAGCGTAACCAGCACGGCTTCCAGAACCCGACTGGTCCTGTCATTCGTGACGTGACCATCGGCGAGACCATCACCGTCTCCGAGCTTGCCAACCAGATGTCCGTCAAGGGCGCTGAAGTGGTCAAGTTCATGTTCAAGATGGGCACCCCGGTGACCATCAATCAGGTGCTCGATCAGGAAACCGCGCAGCTGATCGCCGAAGAGCTGGGCCACAAGGTCACGCTGATCAGCGATTCCGCCCTGGAAGACTCCCTGGCCGAATCCCTGAAGTTCGAAGGCCAGACCGAGTCCCGTGCGCCGGTCGTGACCGTCATGGGTCACGTTGACCACGGTAAGACCTCGCTGCTCGACTACATCCGTCGTGCCAAGGTTGCTGCTGGCGAAGCCGGTGGTATCACCCAGCACATCGGTGCCTACCACGTGGAAACCGACCGCGGCATGGTCACCTTCCTCGACACCCCAGGCCACGCTGCGTTTACCCAGATGCGTGCCCGTGGTGCCAAGGCGACCGATATCGTCATCCTGGTAGTGGCGGCGGACGACGGCGTGATGCCACAAACCCGCGAAGCCGTTCAGCATGCAAAGGCAGCTGGCGTACCGCTGGTGGTGGCGGTCAACAAGATCGACAAGCCTGGTGCTGACCTCGATCGCATCCGCAACGAGCTGGCCGTCGAAGGCGTGACCTCCGAGGACTGGGGTGGTGACACGCCATTCGTCAAGGTTTCGGCCAAGATGGGTACCGGCGTGGACGAACTGCTCGAAGCGGTACTGCTGCAGGCCGAGATCCTCGAGCTGACCGCTACGCCGACCGCCCCAGGGCGCGGTGTGGTCGTCGAATCGCGCCTGGACAAGGGCCGCGGCCCAGTCGCTACCATCCTGGTTCAGGACGGTACGCTGCGTCAGGGCGACATGGTGCTGTGCGGCTCCAACTATGGCCGCGTTCGCGCCATGCTGGACGAGAACGGCAAGCCTGTGAAGGAAGCTGGGCCGTCCATCCCGGTCGAAATCCTTGGCCTGGACGGCACGCCGGAAGCCGGTGACGAGCTGTCGGTAGTGGCTGACGAGAAGAAAGCCCGCGAAGTTGCCATGTTCCGCCAAGGCAAGTATCGCGAGGTCAAGCTGGCCCGTGCTCACGCAGGCAAGCTGGAAAACATCTTCGAGACCATGGGTCAGGAAGAGAAGAAGACGCTCAACATCGTCCTCAAGACCGATGTGCGCGGTTCTCTCGAAGCGCTGCAGGGCTCGCTCGGCGGCCTGGGCAACGACGAAGTGCAGGTTCGTGTCATTGGTGGCGGCGTAGGTGGTATCACCGAGAGCGATGCCAACCTGGCGCTGGCTTCGAACGCAGTACTGTTCGGCTTCAACGTGCGTGCCGATGCCGGTGCGCGCAAGATCGTCGAGCAGGAAGGTCTGGATATGCGTTACTACAACGTGATCTACGACATCATCGAAGACGTCAAGAAAGCCCTGACCGGCATGCTCGGCAGCGATGTTCGCGAGAACATCCTGGGCGTCGCCGAAGTGCGTGACGTGTTCCGTTCGCCGAAGTTCGGCGCCATCGCTGGCTGTATGGTCATCGAAGGTACCGTCTACCGTAACCGCCCGATCCGCGTACTGCGCGACGACGTGGTTATCTTCGAGGGCGAGCTGGAATCGCTGCGTCGCTTCAAGGACGATGCCGCCGAAGTGCGTAACGGCATGGAGTGTGGTATCGGCGTGAAGAGCTACAACGACGTCAAGGTCGGCGACAAGATCGAAGTGTTCGAGAAAGTCCAGGTGGCTCGTACCCTCTAAGGGTGAGCAGGCTGCAAGCGCCTTGGCGGGCGCTTTGCAGCACCTCTTCAGGTAGCGCCCGGTCAGGCATCGTTCTGACCGGGCGTTTGCCGCTTTACGTTACAGGTAACAAGAATGGCCAAAGAATATAGCCGTACCCAACGCATTGGCGATCAGATGCAGCGCGAACTGGCTGAGCTGATCCGTCGTGAAGTCAAGGATCCGCGTGTCGGTCTGGTCACCATCACAGCCGTGGATGTGAGCCGCGACCTGGGCCATGCCAAGGTGTTCATCACCGTGATGGGTGAAGAAACCCCCGATGCCGTGCAGCAGTCGCTCAAGGCCCTGAACAGCGCTGCCAGCTTCCTGCGCTTGCACCTGGGTCGCTCCATGCAGCTGCGCAGCGTGCCGCAATTGCACTTCCACTTCGACGAGAGCGTCAGCCGGGGCGTGCACCTGTCGGCATTGATCGAGCGTGCAGTGGCTGAAGACCGCCTGCACAAGGATGCCGACGAGTCTGGCACCAAGGAGTAATCGGTGGCCCAGGTCAAACGTATCCGCCGCAACGTCAGCGGCATCATCCTGCTGGACAAGCCCTTGGGCTTCACCTCCAACGCTGCCTTGCAAAAGGTGCGCTGGTTGCTCAATGCCGAGAAGGCCGGTCATACCGGCAGCCTCGACCCGCTGGCCACCGGTGTCTTGCCGCTGTGCTTCGGCGAGGCCACCAAGTTTTCGCAGTACCTGCTCGACTCCGACAAGGGCTACGAGACGGTCATGCAGCTGGGCCAGACGACCAACACCGGCGACGCCGAGGGCGAGGTGCTGCGCACCCGCGAGGTGACCGTTGGTCGCGCCGAGCTGGAAGCCGCGCTACCCGGTTTTCGTGGCCCGATCAGCCAGATACCGCCCATGTACTCGGCCCTCAAGCGTGACGGTCAGCCGTTATACAAGCTGGCGCGTGCAGGAGAGGTAGTGGAGCGCGAGGCGCGTTCTGTTACTATTAGCCGTCTTGAACTGCTCGAGTGCGAAGGCACCCGTGCACGCTTGAGCGTCGGCTGCAGCAAAGGCACCTATATTCGTACCCTGGTGGAAGATATTGGTGAAGTGCTGGGCTGTGGTGCGTATGTCGCAGAGCTGCGCAGAACGCAGGCCGGGCCCTTCGCGCTGGCGCAGACGGTCACGCTCGAGGAGCTTGAGCAGGCCCACGCCGAAGGCGGCAACGAAGCGCTCGATCGCTTCCTCATGCCGTCGGACAGCGGGCTGCAGGACTGGCCGATGGTGAGCCTGTCCGAGCACAGCGCCTTCTACTGGCTGCATGGGCAGGCAGTGCGCGCACCGGACGCGCCGCAATTCGGCATGGTTCGTGTACAGGATCACAATGCCCGCTTCATCGGTATCGGTGAAGTGAGCGAAGACGGGCGGATCGCGCCACGTCGATTGATTCGGTCGGAATGACCGAAACCATGGGCCTAGGCATTTGCCGAGGTCCGTGGAGCAGAGGGTGGCTGTCAGTAGGCACGGTCACACCTCTTTCTATTGATACAGGGATAAGTCCCTGGCCTATTGGAACCCGTTCGCGGGGTCCGTTTAATCAGGAGAAGCCTCATGGCCCTCAGCGTTGAAGAAAAAGCTAAGATCGTTGCCGAACACCAGCAAGCCGCCGGCGACACCGGTAGCCCGGAAGTACAGGTTGCTCTGCTGACCGCCAACATCAACAAGCTGCAAGGCCACTTCAAGGCCAACGACAAAGACCACCACTCCCGTCGTGGTCTGATTCGCATGGTCAACCAGCGTCGTAAGCTGCTGGACTACCTGAAGGGCAAAGACACCACCCGTTACAGCGCGCTGATCGCTCGCCTGGGCCTGCGTCGCTAATAGCGGCCTGGTTGGTGGTGTGCATGGCGTGCCGCTGGTTTCGACAGGGCTGTTTTACAGCCTTGTCGTGGGGCACGCCACGCATGACTTCGAGGCTGGCAGCCTGGTAATTCGAGCGGTTTTTTGCTCGGTTCCAGGCTCCCGGCCTCGAGTTGTATCTGGACGGTAGACAGGGCCGATTCCCTGCACTGCCCAAGCATTCGCAAGAAAACAGTTCCCCCAAGAGCCACTGAAGAAGGTAGGAAACCGTGAACCCGGTAATCAAGACATTCCAGTTCGGTCAATCGACCGTTACTCTCGAAACGGGCCGCATTGCCCGTCAGGCCACCGGCGCCGTGCTGGTCACCGTCGACAACGACGTCACCGTGCTGGTGACCGTGGTCGGTGCCAAGCAAGCTGATCCAGGCAAGGGCTTCTTCCCGCTGTCGGTTCACTACCAGGAAAAGACCTACGCTGCCGGCAAGATCCCAGGTGGTTTCTTCAAGCGTGAAGGCCGTCCTTCCGAGAAAGAAACCCTGACCTCGCGCCTGATCGACCGTCCGATCCGTCCGCTGTTCCCTGAAGGGTTCATGAACGAAGTGCAGGTCGTCTGCACCGTGGTTTCCACCAGCAAGAAGACCGACCCCGATGTTGCCGCAATGATCGGTACCTCGGCGGCCCTGGCCATCTCCGGCATTCCATTCGAAGGCCCGATTGGCGCGGCGCGCGTTGCTTTCCACGAAAGCACCGGCTACCTGCTGAACCCAACGTACGAGCAACTGGCTGCCTCGAGCCTGGACATGGTCGTCGCCGGTACCGAAACCGCCGTGTTGATGGTTGAATCGGAAGCCAAAGAGCTCACCGAAGACCAGATGCTGGGCGCCGTGCTGTTCGCCCACGACGAGTTCCAGGCCGTCATCCAGGCCGTCAAGGAGCTGGCTGCAGAAGCCGGCAAGCCAACGTGGGACTGGCAGCCTGCTGCCGCCAACACCGAGCTGATGAACCTGGTACGCGCCGAATTTGGCGAGCAGGTGTCGCAGGCCTACACCATCACCCAGAAAGCGGACCGCTACACCCGCCTGGGCCAGCTGCGCGATGAAGCCATTGCCCGCCTGAGCAACGAAGAAGCCGGCCCGACCGCTGGCCAGATCAAGGAAATCTTCGGCGAGCTGGAATACCGCACCGTGCGCGAGAACATCGTGAACGGCAAGCCGCGCATCGACGGCCGTGACACCCGCACCGTGCGTCCGCTGAACATCGAAGTCGGTGTTCTGCCCAAAACCCACGGCTCGGCACTGTTCACCCGTGGCGAGACCCAGGCGCTGGTCGTTGCCACCCTCGGTACTGCCCGCGACGCACAGTTGCTGGACACCCTGGAAGGTGAGAAGAAAGATCCCTTCATGCTGCACTACAACTTCCCACCGTTCTCGGTCGGTGAGTGCGGTCGCATGGGCGGTGCTGGCCGTCGTGAAATCGGCCACGGTCGTTTGGCGCGTCGCGGCGTGCAGGCGATGCTGCCAAGCGACAGCGAATTCCCGTACACCATCCGTGTCGTCTCGGAAATCACCGAGTCCAACGGTTCGAGCTCCATGGCTTCGGTCTGCGGTGCCTCGCTGGCCCTGATGGATGCCGGTGTGCCGATGAAAGCACCGGTTGCCGGTATCGCCATGGGCCTGGTCAAGGAAGGCGAGAAGTTTGCCGTTCTGACCGACATCCTGGGTGACGAAGACCACCTCGGCGACATGGACTTCAAGGTAGCCGGTACCGCCAAGGGCGTCACCGCGCTGCAGATGGACATCAAGATCAACGGCATCACCGAAGAGATCATGGAAATCGCCCTGGGCCAGGCCCTGGAAGCGCGCCTGAACATCCTCGGCCAGATGAACCAGATCATTGCTCAGTCGCGTACCGAACTGTCGGCCAACGCGCCGACCATGATCGCCATGAAGATCGACTCGGACAAGATCCGCGACGTGATCGGCAAGGGCGGCGCCACCATTCGCGCCATCTGCGAAGAGACCAAGGCTTCGATCGATATCGAAGACGACGGCTCGATCAAGATCTTCGGCGAGACCAAGGAAGCGGCAGATGCCGCCAAGCAGCGCATCCTGGGCATCACTGCCGAGGCCGAGATTGGCAAGATCTACGTGGGCAAGGTCGAGCGTATCGTCGATTTCGGCGCCTTCGTCAACATCCTGCCTGGCAAGGATGGCCTGGTGCACATCTCCATGCTGAGCGATGCGCGCGTCGAGAAAGTCACCGACATCCTCAAGGAAGGTCAGGAAGTCGAAGTATTGGTACTGGACGTGGATAACCGCGGCCGTATCAAGCTGTCCATCAAGGACGTCGCGGCAGCCAAGGCGTCTGGCGTCTAATAGCCTAGCGCTTCACAAAGGGCTCCCTCGGGAGCTCTTTTTTTTGCTCGGTTCTGGGCTTTGCCGTTATAAATACAAAAATAGACCAGGAACTTTTAACGGACTTGCATCTTGCATGCAGGTTTATCGTGCAGATTGCAGAATGCACGAGCAGTAATGAGGTCGATGATTTTTAAGTCTTTGATTTATAAGGAAACAAGCGAAGCGTAAAACCTGGCATAGGCCATGCAACTACCTGTTTACCTGCCGCCAGACACATGGCGCAGACCTTTCGAAAAACAGGAGTGACTCACATGAAGAAGTTCGCCATTGCTGCCGCTACTGCTACCGCTCTGACCCTGACCATGGCCAATGCCGCTTTCGCAGCCCAGGCCACCCAGGCTCCGGTGATGCTGGCTGCCAACACCACCACTGAACACGCCAAGCAAGAAACCTCTGACACCTGGATCACCACCAAGGTCAAGGCGGATCTTCTGACCGAGAAAGGCGTACCAGGCAGCGACATCAAAGTAGAAACCAGCCACGGCGTAGTTTCTCTGTCCTCGGACGTAAAAGTGACCGAGTCTCAAAAAGAAGTGGCCGTGCGTGTTGCCAAGAACATCAAAGGCGTCAAGAGCGTGATGGCTGACGGCCTGAAAGCTGAATAAGGATCGTCCTGTCGGCCAAATGGATTTGGCCAGCTACAACCAAAGCCCCGGCCT
>NZ_JBICMI010000011.1:0-112324 GCF_043106155.1 Pseudomonas sp. FYR_7 | reverse complement strand
GGTCAATATCGTCGCCAACCAAGTGTCGGTGAACGAAGCCACGGCACCGACCTTCACCCTGAGCCTGAACCGTGCGTTGGACAAGGACCTGACTGTCACCCTGAGCAACAACGCTACCGTTGTGTTCAAGGCTGGCGAGATGACCAAGACCTACACGGCCGCGGCGCAGGGCGACGACGTGTTCAAGGACGAGGGCAAGCTGGAGATCGGCATCGCCAAGGCCGAGGTGCCGAACGCCAAGTTCGAGAACCTGGTGCTGGGCTCCCCTGCCTCGGTCAACATCACCGACACCATCAGCAAGGTCACCGCTGTGCTGGCTGTGGATAACACCACTGTGGCTGAAGGCGGCAAGATCACCTACACCGTGACCTTGGTCAGCGAAGACAACAACCTGCCGGTCACCGGCCATGGTGGCGTGACCGTCACCCTGACCGGCGGCACGCAGGTGTTCATCGCCGCCGGGTCTGCCAGCGGTACCGTCAGCATCAACGCACCGGATGACGTATACGTCGGCGGCCAGCCTGCAATCACCAAGGCCATCACGGATATCAGTGTGGCCGGTGACAAGCAGTTCGAGAACCTGGTGGCCAACAAGTCGCCAGTGACCACCACCGTGACTGACGAACCTGCTGGCCAGGGCGACCTGGTGCGGGTGAACATCGTTGCGGATCAAGCGTCGGTCAACGAAGCCACGGCCCCAACCTTCACTCTGAGCCTGAACCGTGCGTTGGACAAGGACCTGACTGTCACCCTGAGCAACAACGCTACCGTTGTGTTCAAGGCTGGCGAGATGACCAAGACCTACACCGCCGCAGCGCAGGGCGACGACGTGTTCAAGGACGAGGGTAAGCTGGAGATCGGCATCGCCAAGGCCGAGGTGCCGAACGCCAAGTTCGAGAACCTGGTGCTGGGCGCCCCTGCCTCGGTCAACATCACCGACACCATCAGCAAGGTCACCGCTGTGCTGGCTGTGGATAACACCACTGTGGCTGAAGGCGGCAAGATCACCTACACCGTGACCTTGGTCAGTGAAGACACCAACCTGCCGGTGACTGGCCATGGTGGCGTGACCGTCACCCTGACCGGCGGCACCCAGGTGTTCATCGCCGCCGGCTCTGCCAGCGGCACCGTCACCATCAATGCGCCGGATGACGTGTATGTCGGTGACCAACCTGCAATCACCAAGGCCATCACTGACCTCACCGTCGCCGGTGACAAGCAGTTCGAGAACCTGGTGGCGAGCAAGAACACGGTCACCACGGCGGTGACCGATGAGCCGGCCGGCCAGGGTGACCTGGTACTGGTCAACATCGTGGCCAACCAGGCCTCGGTCAATGAAGCCACGCCGCCTCTGTTCACCCTGACCTTGAACCGCGTGCTGGACAAGGACCTCACCGTGACCCTGAGCAACAACGCCACCGTTGTGTTCAAGGCCGGGGAGACCAGCAAGTCCTACGTCGCGCCAGCTCAGGGTGATGACGTGTTCAAGGACGAGGGCAAGCTGGAGATCGGCATCACCAAGGCCGAAGTACCAAACGCCAAGTTCGAGAACCTGGTGCTGGGCGCGCCTGCCTCGGTCAACATCACTGACACCATCAGCAAGGTCACTGCTGTGCTGGCTGTGGATAACACCACCGTCGTCGAGGGTGGCAAGATCACCTACACCGTGACCTTGGTCAGCGAAGACAACAACCTGCCAGTGACCGGCCATGGTGGCGTGACCGTCACCCTGACCGGTGGCACGCAAGTGTTCATTGCCGCGGGTTCCGCAAGCGGTACGGTCAGCATCAATGCGCCGGATGACGTGTACGTCGGTGGCCAGCCTGCCATCACCAAGGCCATCACCGACATCAGCGTTGCCGGTGACAAGCAGTTCGAGAGCCTGGTGGGCAGCAAGACTGCCGTGACCACGACCGTGACCGACGAGCCGAGCGGCCAGGGCGACGTGACCACCGTCGGTATCAGTGGCACCACCTCGCTCACCGAAGGCGAGACGGCGCACTACACCTTGACGTTGAGCAACCCGTCCCAGTCCGAAGTCACTGTGACCCTCAGCTACTCGGGCACGGCCAAGAACGGCGAAGACTTCACGGGTGTCACCACCGTGAAGATCCCGGCCAACAGCTTCGGCGTGACCTTCGATGTGCCGACGATCGACGACAAGCTGGTCGAAGGCACCGAGAACTTCACGGTCAAGATCGAAAGCGCCACCGGTGGCAACTTCGAGAACCTGCAGGTAAACGGCAGCAAAGGCAGCGTCACCACCGCCATCCTCGACAACGACAACCTGCCGGTATCACCAGGCGGTGCCGTGTATGGCGTGGAAGACACCGACTACGTATTCGCCTGGGGTGACTTCAAGGTCACCGACCCGGATGGCAATACCGGTCTGGCCGTGACCATCACCTCGCTGCCGGCTGCAGGCAGCCTCAAGTACTTCAACGGCAGCAGCTGGACCAACGTTACTGTCGGCCAGGTGATCAGCCAGGCCGATATCGCCGCCAGCAAACTGAAGTTCGTGCCACTGCTCAACCAGTCCGGCGCTGATGGCTACGGTGGCACCGGCGTGGGCAACCAGCAGGCTGACTACGCGCAGTTCAAGTACAAGCCCAACGACGGGACCAACCTGGGTACCGAAACGACCATGAAGGTCGACATCAGCCCTGTGGCAGACATGCCGACGCTGGCCATCGGCAGCGCCGATGTAGTGTCCAAAGGCTTGACCAAGGAAGTGTGGACCACCCTGAAGAACCTGGGTACCAACGGCAATGGCATCACCGGTGATGCACTGAAAACGGTCTTTGCCAACTCCGGCAGCGCCACCTCCAGTGCCACCACCACCAACGTCCAGTCCGACGGCAGCGTGAATGGGGGCAGCGGTTCTAAGACCTCCGGCCTGATCTACCTGGAAGCTGGCAAGACCTACACCTTCAGTGGTACTGCCGACGACAGCTTCCTGGTCAATATCGGTGGCAAGACCGTGGTCACGGCCACGTGGGGCGGTGGCGGCCAGGTGACAGGGTCGTTCACGCCTACGGCGACCGGCTACTACCCGATCGAGGTCTACCATGCCAACCAGTCCGGCCCGGGCAGCTATGACCTGAACATTCAGGTGGGCGCTGGCAGCCCAGTGGACCTGAGCAGCGCAAACATCCGCATGTACCAGAACGTGACCGAGATGGCCAACGCTGGTCTGAGCGTGTCAGACGCGCACACGGTCAACGGCCAAACCTACTACGATGGCTACAAGCTCAACGAAGGCCCAGAGAACGGTACGGTGAAACTGGTCGGTATCTCGACTGCCCTGACCGATACCGACGGTTCCGAGACGCTGAAAGTGACGTTGGGTGGCTTACCAAAAGGAACGGTGGTAACTGACAATGCAGGCCATACGGCTACAGTCAGCGATGGGCCGATCAACGTAACAGGGTGGAAACTCAGTGGCTTGACCCTTACCCCCCCTGCCTACTTCAAGGGCTCGTTTGACATAACGGTCACTTCAACTGCTACTGAAAGTCTAGGTGACTCCGCCAGCACCGTGGGCCGTATTCCGGTTACGGTTTATGGCGGCGTTTACAAAGCCAGTGTTGGTACATCGGGCAGCGACGTACTGAATGGCAGTGAAGGTCACGACATCATCGTGGCGGATGTATCTGGCCTGAACGTGGTGGCCGGTAAAAACTACAATATTGCATTCATTGTTGACAGCTCCGGCAGTATGACCGACGACTCAGTGGCTGCTGCGAAGACACAGCTGGAGTCTGTATTCAAGACACTCAAAGCGAGCGTGGGGGCCGACACGTCGGGAACGGTTAATATCTTCCTGGTAGATTTCGATACTCAGGTAAACCAAAACATAGCCGTCAATCTATCGGACGCGGATGCTTTGAGCCAACTTCAGAGAGTTCTGAATTCCATGCAGGGCGGCGACTACGGCGGCGGTACCAATTATGAGGATGCGTTTAAAACTACAGCCAACTTCTTCAAGAGCAAGATGGCGATGGGCAACACGAACGCTGAGAATCTGACGTACTTCATTACCGATGGTAAGCCGACCTTTTACCAGCGTGGCGAGCAGACCGATGCTCGACTGTGGACGAACGGCAAAATGCTGGATGAGGTTGTTAATGTTAACAACTACAAGGTTGGTGCCACGTTCAGTGAGTGGGCTGACTCAACTCACAAGGTTGACATAAACAGTGCTGGACAACTAAAAGTCACAACGTATGGCAATCTTTTGGGTTTCCTTGTTCCCATTTCCTCAAACACTATCGGGACAATACATGCCCAAGGGGATGGCACCTACGAGCTGTCCAGTTTGGGCGGCACTGGCAAGAAGTCATCCACTAATTGGAGCGATTCGGCCACAAATACAACTGATAGTTTCATGTTGCTCGGTGGTAGTTCTACCGTACCTGGACTGAGTAAGGTGCAGGCTATTGGATTGAATTCTGAGGTCAGCCTCGCTGATCTCAAGCCGTACGACACGGCGGGCAAACCGCAGATCAATATAGATCCAACCAAACTGGCAAGCGCTATCCTTGGACATACTGAGGCGACGTTGCCTGGTGCCGATACTGTCGACGGTGGGAATGGCAACGACATCATCTTTGGTGACTTGATTACCTTGAACGGTGTTGTCAGCGAGGGCTATCAAGCCTTGCAAACGTATGTCGCCCAGAAAACAGGGGTAGATGCCAGTGCTGTCACGACTAGTAATGTCCACCAATACATCGCTGAGCACTACACCGAGTTCGATATTTCAGGGCCTAATGACGGCAACGACATCCTGTCGGGCGGTAACGGTAACGACATCCTGTTCGGTCAGGGCGGCAATGACATCCTCGATGGCGGCAAAGGCAATGACATCCTGTTGGGTGGCTCAGGCAACGACACCCTCATCGGCGGCCCGGGTGACGACATCCTGATCGGCGGCAGCGGTGCCGATACCTTCGTCTGGAAGGCCGGCGATTATGGCAATGACGTCATCAAGGACTTCAACCGCTCCGAAGGTGACCGCATCGACCTCAAGGACCTGTTGCAAGGCGAGAAAGGCAGCATCATCGACAACTACCTCAAGCTGTCGACCGTGGAGGGCACCACGACGCTGCAGGTCAGCAGCGAAGGCAAGCTCAACACCGATGGCGGGCTGGCCAATGCTGACGTCACCATCAAGCTCGAAGGTGTGAACTGGTCCAACCAGACGATCAATTCGTTGATCAGCGGTGCCGACCCGACCATCATCATCCACAACAAAGACAGCTGACGGCCCATCACCGGGGCAACCGTAAAAGGTTGCCCCGGTATGCCTTGACCTGGCGCAACTGCCTGGGCAGGCCTTCCCGCCACGCACTCCCACAGCGCATACTTTCGCGCCGCATCCACGCGTACGGCGCTTTTTGCCTATGCTGCTGTCTACCCTGAAGGAATCCATGTGACGAGGGACATCGCCATGTTCTACGTGCAACGCGACGCCGCTGGCCAGTTGCAGCGAGTGGAAGCTGCTGCGTTCGACGAATTTACCGAAATGCTTCCGGCCGACCATGCCGACATCCAGGAATGGTTTGCCGATGACGTCGTGGAAAACAGCCTCAATCAGCTCAAGCAAAGCGACCTGGACATGATCCGGGTGCTTGAAGACCTGATCGATGTGCTGACCGCCAAAGGCGTGTTCAAGATCACCGATCTGCCACCTGGCGCCCAGGCCAAACTGCTCAACCGTTCGACGGCGCGCAAGGCGCTGAGCAGCCTCAACAACCTGATAGAGGAAGAAGAAGAGGGTGGCCTGATCTGACACCCAGCCCATGCACCGGCCGGACTATGGTTATGCTTTAAAGGTATTTAAAATATCTTTCTTATGACCTTATAGTTCACCCACTGCGTACCCGTCGACCAATCGATGCGCCGCACGACTCGAACCCACACGGGAGTCCCCCGTGCGTTTCCGATCGTCGCGCGTCATGAAGTCGCGCACTGCGTGGGAGTGAAACATGCCAGCCGCCTTGAACGCCCTGTCGCTCATCGATAGCGCGCCGTCACAACTTTTTGAAGTCCACCCGTTCGCCGGCGCCGTCGGCGCCGAAGTCATCGGCCTCGACCTATCCAGGCCGCTCAATGCCCAGGACTTCGCGCGTATTCATCGCGCTCACCTCGATCATCATGTTCTGGTTTTTCGCGATCAGCGCATCACGCCTGAGCAGCAGATCGCGTTCAGCCGCCGCTTTGGCGAACTGCAGATTCATGTGCTCAAGCAGTTCCTGCTTCTGGGGCACTCTGAAATCCTGATTGTTTCCAACATCATCGAGAACGGCCAGAACATCGGCCTGGGCGATGCGGGCAAGTTCTGGCACTCGGACCTCTCCTACAAGGCACTGCCCAGCTTGGGCTCGATGCTGCATGCCCAGGAACTCCCTGACGAGGGCGGGGACACGTTGTTCGCCGACATGCACAAGGCCTGGGACGCAGTACCCGCTGCGCTACGCACACTGGTAGCCGGGCGCAGTGCCGCTCATTCCTACACAGCCCGCTACGCCGAAACCCGATTCGAAGGCAATTGGCGCCCTGCACTGACAGCCGAGCAACTGGCTCAGGTGCAGGAAGTCATCCACCCCGTCGTGCGTACCCACCCCGAAACCGGTCGCCAGGCATTGTTCGTCAGTGAAGGGTTCACCACCCGCATCGTCGGGCTGCCGGAGGACGAAAGCCGGGATGTCCTGCAGCAGCTGTATGCCTTGAGCGTGCTGGAGCACAACGTCTACCGCCATCAATGGCAGCCCCACGACCTGGTGTTCTGGGATAACCGCTCCCTGATCCACCTGGCTGCCGGTTGCCCTGCACACCTGCGGCGCAAGCTCTACCGCACCACCATCCAGGGCGATGCCCCGTTCTGACGACAAGGATTCCATCATGCGCAAATCCATCAGCCGCCTGGCGGCAAGCATCGGGCTGGGCGCAAGCCTCGTTATTGGCAGCCTCGTGGCCCCCGCCGCCGCCCAGGCAGAAGGCAAGATTCGTATCGCCGAACAGTTCGGCATCGTCTACCTGCTGCTCAATGTGGTGCGTGACCAGCACCTGATCGAAAAGCACGGCAAGGCGCAAGGCATCGACATCGACGTCGAGTGGGCACAGCTTTCCGGTGGCTCGGCCATCAACGACGCATTGCTGTCCGGCTCGGTGGATATCGCAGGTGCTGGCGTAGGCCCGCTGCTCACCGTCTGGGATCGAACCCGAGGGCGACAGAACGTCAAGGCCGTGGCTTCGCTGGGCAACTTCCCGTATTACCTGGTCAGCAGCAATCCGGCTGTGAAGACCATTGCGGATCTTTCCGACAAGGACCGCATCGCCGTGCCGGCGGTGGGGGTGTCCGTGCAGTCGCGCTTGCTGCAATACGCCGCGGCGCAGCAATGGGGAGACGAGCAATACAACCGCCTGGACAAGTACACCCTGGCGGTTCCTCATCCTGATGCGACGGCCGCCTTGCTGGCAGGCGGTACCGAACTCAACGGGCACTTCTCAAACCCGCCGTTCCAGGATCAGGCGCTGGCCAACAAGAACGTGCACATCGTGCTCGACAGCTACGACTTGCTTGGGCCGAATTCGCCCACGCTGCTGTTTGCCACCGAAAAATTCCGCAAGGACAACCCCAAGACGTACAGAGCCTTCGTCGATGCCATCGCCGAAGCGGCCACGTTTGCCCAGAACGACAAGGCGGCAGCCGCCGATACCTACATCCGGGTGACCAACGCTAAGATCGACCGCGCAAGCCTCATCAAGCTGATCGACAACCCTCGGTACGAATTTACCGTCACGCCAAAGAACACCTACAAGCTCGCCGAATTTCTCTACAGGGTCGGCGCGATCAAGCACAAGCCAGCGTCGTGGAAGGATTATTTCTTCCAGGATGAACATCCGCTGCAGGGGAGCTGAGCCATGACTGCGCCATTGCCAGGCCACACGGTCAGCACCTTGAGCCATCCTATAGCACCGCCGTTGTTGAACGTGCAGGGCCTTACCCTTGAATACCGCACCCGGCAACGGGTGGTACGCGCTACCCATCAGGTCAGTTTCGAGGTGGATCAGGCTGATCGCTTCGTCCTGCTGGGGCCATCCGGTTGTGGCAAGTCAACCTTGCTCAAAGCCGTGGCCGGCTTCATCGAACCCCGTGAAGGACAGATCCTGCTTCAGGGGCAACCCGTCAGCGGCCCGGGACCGGACCGCATCGTGGTGTTCCAGGAATTCGACCAGTTGCCGCCTTGGAAGACGGTGAAGCACAACGTCATGTTTCCACTGTTGGTATCGGGCCAATTGAAGCGGGCCGATGCTGAAGAGCGGGCGCTTCACTACCTGGAGAAAGTCGGTCTTGCAGCCTTTGCCGATGCCTACCCGCATACGCTATCAGGCGGCATGAAAGCGCGCGTGGCGATTGCCAGGGCCTTGGCCACGCAGCCGAAGATATTGCTGATGGACGAACCGTTCGCCGCACTCGATGCACTTACCCGGCGCAAGATGCAGGAAGAGTTGCTGCTGCTGTGGGAGGAAGTACGCTTCACCTTGCTGTTCGTCACCCACTCCATCGAAGAGGCCTTGGTGGTGGGCAACCGCATCTTGCTGCTCACGCCTCACCCCGGCCGGGTACGCGCCGAGGTGCACAGCCACCAATATCACCTGGGCAGCCTGGGGGGCAGCGATTTCCAGGCCAGTGCCCGGCGCATACACCGTTTGCTGTTCGATGAAGCGGCCGACCCCGCTCAAGTCGATGACATTGGTTTCAACGACATCCGCATTGCCTACTGATCAGGAGCTTGAGCCATGACCACAACCCCTGTGCGCCAGGAATACGAGGTGCAGCTGGAGCCATTGCTCAGCGTGCCTGTGGAACGCGACCTGTCGTTGAGTCAGCGCCTCTGGCAGCACGGTTGGCTGCGCAAGGCCGTCATCCTGATAGTTATCGCATTGCTGTGGGAAGCCGTCGCCCGTTATCAGGACAACGACCTGCTGCTACCGACCTTCCTGCAGACAGCTGCCGCGCTGTGGGAAGGCCTGGTCAGTGGAGAGCTGCCGGCCAAGGTCGGCGTGTCGCTGGTGATCTTGCTCAAGGGCTACCTGCTAGGGATTATCCTGGCCTTTGGTCTCACCAGCCTGGCCGTCTCCACCCAGCTTGGGCGCGACCTGCTGAGCACCTTGACCTCGATGTTCAACCCCCTGCCTGCCATCGCCCTGTTGCCATTGGCCTTGCTGTGGTTCGGGCTAGGCGACAACAGCCTGATCTTCGTCCTGGTGCATTCGGTGCTCTGGGCCCTTGCGCTCAATACCTATGCAGGGTTCCAGGGTGTTTCCGACACCCTGCGCATGGCCGGGCGCAACTATGGCCTCAAAGGGCTACGGCTGGTGATGCACATCCTGGTGCCGGCGGCGTTGCCCTCGATTCTGTCCGGGCTCAAGATCGGCTGGGCGTTCGCCTGGCGCACGCTGATTGCCGCAGAACTGGTCTTTGGTGCCAGCAGCGGCAAAGGTGGCCTGGGTTGGTACATCTTTCAGAACCGCAACGAACTCTATACCGACAAGGTGTTCGCAGGCCTTGCGGTGGTCATCCTGATCGGGCTGCTGGTTGAGGGGCTAGTCTTCAACACCCTGGAGCGCCTGACGGTCAAGCGCTGGGGCATGCAGCGCTGAGCTTGCAAGCGCCGGCGTTGGCCGATCGCATTGGCCAAGGCCAATGCGAGCGTCCCTGGTCATGGTGTTAGATACTGGGCTGCGGCGTTGCTGAGAATCTTGCCGATCTCTTCGCGCAACTGCGCAGGCTGCTCGACCACCAGTTCGTCCCCACGGCTCAAAAGCCACCAGCGCAACGAGCTCCCGTCGCTCACCGTGGCCCGCAGCCGATGCCCCTGGTCATGGGCGATCAACTGCATGTCGCTGCTCAGTGGAGCCTCTCGGAGCTGGCGCGCCAGTGGGTCACTGATGCGCGCCACCAATTCAATGCCTTCGCCCGGTGGCGCTTGCAGCGCTTCTCCTTTGAGATGCGCCAGCAGATCGGTGGTGCCGCGCAGCTCGCTCACAACGCCCGCGGCCCAGTGCCACCCGTAGGGAATGCTCTTGTCGTTGCGCTCCAGCGGGAAGATCAACGACAGGTCATTGAGGTCGCGCTCTACGGTTCGCTTGCTGACGGTAAAGCCCAGGTCTCGTAGTCGACAAGCCAGCTCGGAACTGGTGAGGCCTGGAGAACGGCCCGGTAGCTGGCGCAGCAGCGCCCACTGACGGCTGAGGGTGGCGCGAGTGGTGGCGAACGGCAAAAGGTAACGTCCTTGTCTAGGCTTGCCGCTCTAGGATGGCGGCACGCGAGGGGCATGGCAATTGGCCACGGACCGCTCAGATCAAGTAAGTGACGTTTGGTTGCCTGCATCCGAATCGTTCGCGACAGGTTTTGACGTCCTGTTGCGCAGAATCACGCCTCATCACAGCCGAAGGTTGAGGTTGTGCGTCGTTCAATGAGGATGAACATGTCTGCTGTCGGCAATATCCATTCGCTGCTCGCCCGCCTGCTTCCGGCACAGGTGATCGTTTCGCCCGCTGTCGCCCGACGCCAGCGGCTGTTTGCAGGTGTCGGCATGCCCAGTCAACGGACGATGCTGGTCAGCCGTCTGGACGAAGCCAGTGACCTGCAAGCGGTCTACCAGGATCTGCGCCTGCAAGCCCTGCAGGGGAATGTGGCAGCGCTGAACGACCTGGGTTGGATCTGGCTCAATGGCAAGTACTGGCGTGCTGATACGGTGTTGGCCGGGCACCTTCTGCGCATGGCGGCATTGCAGGGCAGTGCCGTGGCCTGGTTCAACCTGGGGCAGCAGCACTACTTCGGCAAAGGTGTGGATCGTTCCTACACGCAGGCCGCCGAATGCTACCGCCAGGCGTTCGAGCGAGGCATGTCGCATGCGGCCGCTGCGCTGGGAGACTTGTACGAAGAAGAAGTGTGCGATGGCCGTATGCAATGGCAGGTCGATCCGCAGCTGGCCTACCGATGGTTCCTGCAGGGTGCCGAACAGGGTGAGGCACGCTGTCGTTTCGAGGTTGGCTACCGGCTGATTCACGGCCTGCATGTGCAACCGGAGCTCAAGCCGGCATTGTACTGGCTCGAACTGGCGGCCGCTGCGGGTGTGGTGCAGGCGGCAGAAGAACTGGCCGTGCACTTCAGTCGACGCGATCAGGAGCGCTATCAGCAATGGCGCGATCGCGCCGTGCAGATGGGCAGTACCTTGGCCCTGACCATGAAGCTGGAAGATCAGGTTCAGCCTTGAAGTAATAGAGTGGGTAGCGGTTGGCCTGGCCGTGTGAACAAGATTTCATGCAGGCGCTTCGTCGCCCCCGGTTGACGGAAGGGGGAGCATCAGGCGTATATTGATAGTTAGCAAACTATGAATATATGTGATTCCCATGTCCCTTGATCTTCTGCGTCTTCAGGTCAGCAGTGGCCTGGTCGTTGCCGCTCGGCACTGGCGCCGCATCTGCCACATGGCACTGACCGGCTACGGCATTTCCGAAGCCTGTGCCGCGCCACTGCTGATGATCGTGCGCCTGGGCGATGGCGTGCACCAGGTGGCGGTCGCCCAGGCGGCCGGGCTGGAAAGCCCGTCCCTGGTGCGCCTGCTCGACCAGCTGTGCAGGGCCGGGTTGGTGTTGCGTAGCGAAGATCCGATGGACAGGCGCGCCAAGGCCCTGAGCCTTACGGCTGAAGGGCGCGTGCTGGCCGAGGCCATCGAGGCGGAGTTGGTGAGGGTGCGCGGTGATGTGCTGAGTCGGCTCGATCCAGAAGACCTGCAGGCCACGCTGCGTGTACTGCGCGCATTCGAAGCAGCCGGGCTGGGCAGCACGGGCGGGGTCGCATGAACGGCTTCTTCAGCTCGGTGCCACCGGCGCGCGATTGGTTCTACGGCGTGCGCACATTCGCCGCCTCCATGATCGCGCTGTATATCGCCCTGCTCATGCAGTTGCCGCGTCCGTACTGGGCCATGGCGACCGTCTATATCGTTTCCAGCCCCTTCCTGGGGCCTACCAGCTCCAAGGCGTTGTACCGCGCCCTGGGCACCTTGCTGGGCGCCGCTGGGGCAGTGCTGCTGGTACCGCCCCTGGTGCAGTCGCCGCTGCTGCTGAGCATCGCAGTGGCCCTGTGGACGGGGACGTTGCTGTTCCTCTCGCTGAATGTGCGCACGGCCAACAACTACGTGTTCATGCTGGCCGGGTATACCTTGCCGATGATCGCCCTGGCAGTGGTCGATAACCCATTGGCCGTGTTCGACGTGGCTTCCTCGCGGGCCCAGGAAATCTGCCTGGGGATTGTCTGCGCAGCCGTAGTTGGGGCCATTTTCTGGCCGCGACGGCTGGCGCCCGTGGTGGTGGGGGCGACCGGCAACTGGTTCAACGATGCCATTCGCTACAGCGACAGCTATCTGGCCCGGCAGCAGAGCGCGGTCGATGTCGGTGGCATGCGCGGGGCGATGGTGGCGACCTTCAACTCACTGGAGTTGATGATCGGCCAGCTCGGCCATGAAGGTACCGGCCCCCATACCTTGCAAAACGCCCGCGAGCTACGTGGGCGCATGATCCACCTGCTGCCGGTCATCGACGCGCTGGACGATGCATTGGCGGCCTTGCAAGGGCGCGCTGCGCAGCAATTTGAACACATCCTGCCTGTGCTCGATGCTGCACGTGAATGGCTCAAGGGCACCGCAGACAGCCCCTCTGTCCAGCGGTGGGCAGCTCTGCATCAAAGGATCGACGATCTGCGCCCGGATGCGGCTGCACTGGACCAACGGGCCGAGCTGTTGCTGTCCAACGCGCTCTATCGGCTCACCGAATGGGTAGACCTGTGGCAGGACTGCTGTACCTTGCAGCATGCTCTGCGTACCGACGACGCCACCCCCTGGCGCGCCGTTTACCGGCACTGGCGCCTGGCACGCTTGCGGCCATTCTTCGACCGGGGCCTGATGCTCTACTCGGTCACCTCCACCGTCCTGGCCATCATCGTTGCCTGCGGCCTGTGGATCGGCCTGGGCTGGAATGATGGCGCCAGTGCGGTGATCCTGGCGGCCGTCTCATGCAGCTTCTTCGCGGCGATGGACGACCCGGCCCCACAGATCTACCGTTTTTTCTTCTGGACCCTGCTGTCGGTCATTTTCTCGAGCCTGTATTTGTTCCTCGTGCTGCCCAACCTGCATGACTTCCCGATGCTGGTACTGGCCTTCGCCGTGCCTTTCATCTGCATCGGCACGTTGACAGTACAGCCACGCTTTTACTTAGGGACATTGCTGACCATCGTCAACACCTCGACCTTCATCAGCATCCAGGGTGCCTACGACGCCGATTTCTTCACCTTCCTCAATTCCAACCTCGCCGGCCCGGTTGGCCTGCTCTTCGCGTTCATCTGGACCCTGGTCATGCGCCCCTTCGGTGTGGAGCTGGCTGCCAAGCGCATGACCCGTTTCGCCTGGCGCGACATCGTCGAGGTGACCGAGCACGCAACCTTGGCCGAGCATCGCAAGGTGGGTGTAAAAATGCTCGATCGTTTGATGCAGCATTTACCTCGCCTGTCGCAAACCGGCCAGGACAGCAGCGTGGCGCTACGGGACTTGCGTGTTGGGCTGAACCTGCTCGACTTGCTGGCGTACATGCCGCGTGCCGGTCAGGTCGCCCGCGAGCGACTGGCCTTGGTGGTCGCTGAAGTGGGTGCCCATTACGCGGCCTGCCTGCGCGCCGGTGAGCGGCTGCACGCGCCACCTGCACTCTTGCGCAACATGGAAAGGGCCCGGCTGGCGCTCAGTCTCGATGAGCCCTGCGAACGCCTCGACGCCCGCCCGCATTTGTTGCATGCGCTGGCTGGCCTGCGCCTGGCGCTGCTGCCAGGCGTCGAGGTCATGCTCGAGCCTGCGGAGCAACTGCAACTACCGTCTGGCCTGGATGGAGCACCCCTGTGATCGGTGAACTGGATATCAGTGGGGTATTCCTGCCCACGCTGCTGGTGATGATGATTGGAACCTACCTGCTGTTTCTGGGTGTCCACGCCGTACTGGTGCGTGTGCACTTCTATCGCCTGGTCTGGCACCGGGCATTGTTCAACGTTGCCCTCTACGCCGTGCTGCTCGGTGCGGTGGACCACTTCTGTCGAAGCCTGATGCTGCCATGAAAAAACCTTTGCTGACCCTGGGCCGTGTGGTCCTTACTCTGTTGGTCGTGACATTTGCCGCCGTACTCGTCTGGCAGATGGTTGTGTACTACCTGTTCGCACCCTGGACGCGCGATGGCCACATTCGCGCCGATGTGATCCAGATCGCCCCGGACGTATCCGGGTTGATCCAGAAGGTCGAGGTGCGCGACAACCAGACCGTCAAGCGTGGCGATGTGCTGTTCACCATCGACCAGGACCGTTTCACCCTGGCGCTGCGTCAGGCCAAGGCCACGCTCGGCGAGCGTCAGGAAACTTTGGCCCAGGCCTCGCGGGAGGTGAACCGTAATCGTAAGTTGGGCAACCTGGTCGCGGCCGAACAGCTCGAAGAAAGCCAGTCGCGCCAAGCGCGCGCCCGCTCGGCGGTCAGTGAGGCGCAGGTGGCTGTCGACAGTGCCCAGTTGAACCTGGATCGCTCGGTGGTGCGCAGCCCCGTGGACGGTTATCTCAACGATCGCGCGCCGCGCAACCATGAGTTCGTAACCGCCGGGCGACCGGTGCTGTCGGTGGTCGACAGTGCCTCTTATCACGTCGATGGCTACTTCGAGGAAACCAAGCTGGGGGGCATTCACATCGGGGACGTGGTGGATATTCGTGTGATGGGCGACAACACCCGCCTGCGCGGGCATGTGGAAAGCTTTGCAGCCGGCATCGAGGACCGCGACCGCAGCAGCGGCACCAACCTGCTGCCCAACGTCAACCCTGCCTTCAGCTGGGTGAGGCTGGCCCAGCGGATTCCGGTGCGGATCGCCTTTGACGAAGTCCCGCAGGATTTCCGCATGATTGCCGGGCGAACCGCCACCGTCTCGATCGTCGAGGACATGCACCCATGAAACGGCTGATGCTCGCAGGGCTATGCCTGTCGCTCGGCGCCTGCATGACGGTCGGGCCAGACTACGAGCTGCCCAAAGAAGCGGCAATCCAGCGCACTGACCTCAACGGCCCCCTGCGCCAAGATGCCGACAGCGTGGTGTCGGCACCGGTGCCGGAAGATTGGTGGCAGTTGTATCACGACCCGCGGTTGAACGCGCTGGTACGCCAGGCCCTGAGTGCCAATACCGAGTTGCGCGTGGCTGCGGCGAACATCGCCAAGGCCCGTGCGCAGGTCGACATCGCTGAATCTCAAGGAGGCTTCGACGGTGGGGTGAAGCTAGGTGCCCAGCGCCTGCAAGAGTCTGGGGAAGCTTTCTTGCAGCCCGAGAAGGTGCCTGTGGCGAACATCGGCGAGGCGATCATAAGCGCGTCCTACCAGTTCGACCTGTGGGGCACCTTCAAACGCGGTACGGAAGCTGCCAGGGCCAGTGCCGATGCGGTACAGGCCGCAGCGGACACGGCGCGGATCACGCTGGTGGCGGATGTGGTCAAGGCCTACACCCAGGTGTGCTCGGCCAACGAGGAATACCACATTGCCCGTGAGTCGCTCGATTTACAGGCGCAAAGCGTCAAGCTCAGCCAGCGCCTGCGCGATGCGGGGCGTGGTGATGAAACTCAGGTGACGCGGTCGCAAACCCAGTTCAAGTCTTTGGGCGCCGAGCTGCCGCGATTCAAGGCCGAACGTGAGACAGGCCTGTATACCCTGGCCGCATTGCTGGCGGTCCCCGTGCAGAAGCTGCCAGCAGGAACTGCCGATTGCTCTGAACTGCCGCAGCTGACTCAGTTAGTGCCGGTGGGCGATGGCGCCGCGTTGCTCAAACGTCGCCCCGACGTACGCCAGGCAGAGCGCCAATTGGCGGCTGCCACCGCCAATATCGGTGTAGCGATCGGCGCGCTTTATCCACAGATCAGCATCGGCGCGCAGGTCGGGACCATCGGCATCCTGGACAACCTGGGCGAGCCTGCGACCAACCGCTGGGGCTTCGGCCCGCAGATCAGCTGGAGCATCCCCACCAACGGCACGCGGGCCCGCATTCGCATGGCTGAAGCGTCCACCCAGGCGGCCTTGGCGAATTTCGATGGTGTGGTACTCAATGCCATACGCGAAACCCAGACAAGGCTGGCTCAATACAGCGCACTGCTGGACCGGCGCGATGCACTGGCCGAGGCAGAGAAGTCTGCTCGGGAAGCGGCCGACCAGACGCACCGGTACTACCAGGCTGGGCGTGAGTCATTTCTGGCGGACTTGCAGGCGACGCGGACCTATACCGACATGCGTGCGCAGTTGGCGGCTGCGAACAGCCAGGTTGCAATGGGGCAGGTTGGCGTGTTTCTGGCGCTTGGAGGCGGTTGGAAGCGTCCCATGGAGCACTGAGGGGTAAATAGAGTCTGTGTAAAAGTATCGAGACAAGGGTCAGGCAAGGCGCGCGCAGCCGAGAAAACAGAGTTTACGGTTTGTGAATGAGTGTTCCGCGGCCAATGTACAGCAGGGGCTGCAGCGCAGCCCCAGTCAATCACAAGGTCAGGCCGGCTGGGGCGCTCTCAGAATGTTCTGCAGCAACTGAACACTTTCGACCGCGTCGTGACCCAGGCTGGTCAGGTAGCCCCCGTCGGGTTGATCGGTCAGGCCTTTTTCGTGCAGCCGCTGCGCGGCGGCGATGAGCGTCGGGGATGCGGTGTTGTGAATCTTGATGCCTTCCTGGCTGCTGTCGAGATTGAACAGTGCAAGCACTTCCAGTTCAGCGATCAGTTCGGGTGAAAAGGACATGGCGACTCCTGACTTCCAGACGAGGATAGCGGCACCGCGGGGGTGCCTGAATCTGGAGTGTAGCCGGGTTATTCGTCGTCGCCTTGATCCATCTCAGGAGGCAGTTCGGGTAGCGCGCGCAAGGCGTTTTCATACCACTGGCTGTCGAAGGCTCGGTCCTGCGCCAGCATGTTGTCGATCTCGAAGGCCAGCACGTGGGCCATCAGGTTGAGGATATCCTCGCGCTCATACCCGACCAGTGTCAGCTTGTTGAACGTAGCCTTCGCCGCAGCCGGCTCGCCGCTTTCAATTTGGTTTTCAATGGCCTGGGTCAGCGTGGCTTCGGCGAACGCTTCATCGTCATTGTCGATATCGGTGGGCTCGCTCATGGGATTACTCCTGTCGTGGGCGCTACAGTTTGCCACGTCCGTGGTGGCAATGCCTGGTCATTGACCGGGTGCATGACGCTGGTCAGCCGATGGCCAAAAGGGCTATAAAAGCCCTGCCATTCCCATACGGCCCGGAGGCTGTCGAACCATGCTCAAGCTCCACGGATTCCCTGTCAGCAACTACTACAACATGGTCAAATTGGCCTTGTTGGAAAAGGGCGCGCCTTTCGAAGAAGTCCTGTTCTTCAGCGGTCAGACGCCTCAGGTGCTGGAAGTCAGCCCACGGGGCAAGGTGCCGGTGCTGCAGACCGAGCACGGCTTTCTCAGCGAAACCACGGTGATCCTCGACTACATCGAGCAGACCCAGGACGGCAAGGCGCTGCTTCCCGCTGATCCGTACGCAAAGGCGAAGGTGCATGAGTTGGTCAAGGAGATCGAGCTGTACATCGAGCTCCCTGCGCGTACATGCTACGCCGAAGCATTCTTTGGCATGCCCGTGGAACCCTTGGTCAAGGAAAAGGCGCGCACCGAGCTTCTGGCAGGTTTCGCCACGCTCAAGCGCAACGGGCGTTTTGCACCTTACGTGGCAGGCGAGCAATTGACCCTGGCCGACCTGATGTTCTGCTTCTCGGTCGACCTGGCATGCGCCGTAGGCAAGAAAGTGCTCAACATCGACTTCCTTGAAGATTTCCCTCAGGCCAAGGCATTGCTCGAACTAATGGGGCAGAACCCCCACATGGCGAAAATCGTCGCAGACAAGGAAGCGGCAATGCCGTCCTTCTTGGAAATGATGCGCAACAGGCGCTGAGGCGGCGGGCTAGTCCGACCAGATGGGGGCTTGTGTTACAGCCCCCAACAATCTGAATATTTTTGGCAAAGCGACGGGGCAGGGTAGCCCCCGCCCCGTCACTCAGCGCCGTTAGCGTGCGGCCAGCAACGCCTTGCCGCGCGCCACCGCTGCACGTACCTGCGCCGGTGCCGTACCACCGATGTGATCACGGGCATTTACCGAGCCTTCCAGCGTAAGGACGGCGAATACGTCCTGTTCGATCTGGTCACTGAATTGACGGAGCTCTTCCAGGCTCATCTCTGCCAGGTCCTTGCCGCTATCGACCCCGTACTTCACCGCGTGGCCCACGATTTCGTGACAGTCACGGAACGGCAGGCCACGGCGCACCAGGTAGTCGGCTAGGTCCGTTGCGGTCGAGAACCCGCGCAAGGCGGCCTCGCGCATGATGGCATGCTTGGGTTTGATGGCCGGGATCATGTCGGCGAAGGCACGCAGCGAATCGCGCAGCGTGTCTGCGGCATCGAACAGCGGTTCCTTGTCTTCCTGGTTGTCCTTGTTGTAGGCCAGCGGCTGGCCTTTCATCAGGGTCAGCAAACCAGTCAGTGCACCGAAGACGCGCCCGCTCTTGCCACGCACCAGCTCGGGCACGTCCGGGTTCTTTTTCTGCGGCATGATCGAGCTGCCGGTGCAGAATCGGTCGGGCAGGTCAATGAACTGGAACTGGGCACTGGTCCACAGCACCAGTTCTTCGGAGAAGCGCGAGAGGTGCATCATCGCCACACTGGCGGCGGCGCAGAATTCAATGGCGAAGTCACGGTCCGACACGCCGTCCAGTGAGTTGCCTGCCACGGCTTCGAAGCCCAGCAGCTTGCAGGTCAGCTCACGGTCGATGGGGTAGGTCGTGCCGGCCAGCGCAGCACTGCCCAATGGCATCCGGTTGGTACGCTTGCGGCAGTCGACCAGGCGTTCATGGTCGCGGCTGAGCATTTCGAACCAGGCCAGCAAGTGGTGGCCGAAGGTCACCGGCTGTGCCGTCTGCAGGTGCGTGAAGCCGGGCATGATGGTTTCGGCTTCGCGTTCGGCCTGTTCCAGCAGCCCTTCTTGTAGGCGGGTGATTTCGGCCAGAATCAGGTCAATTTCGTCACGCAGCCATAGGCGAATGTCGGTCGCGACCTGGTCATTGCGGCTACGGCCGGTGTGCAGTTTCTTGCCGGTGATACCAATGCGGTCGGTCAGGCGCGCTTCGATGTTCATGTGCACGTCTTCCAGGTCGACACGCCAGTCGAAGGTGCCAGCCTCGATTTCGCCCTGGATGGTCTTGAGCCCATCGATGATGGTGTCGCGCTCGGCATCGCTGAGCACACCGACTTGCGCCAGCATGGTGGCATGAGCGATGGAGCCCATGATGTCGTGGCGGTACAGGCGCTTGTCGAAATCGACCGAGGCCGTGAAACGGGCGACGAAGGCGTCTACGGGTTCACTGAAGCGGCCGCCCCAGGACTGATTGGTCTTGTCAGTGCTCATGGTTTCACTCATTACAGGCGTGAACGAAAAATTGCCGCGATGATAACAGGGTTAGGCCCAGTGCCGCAGGGCGCCTGCAGGGTGGGCGCGAGGAAAAGGCATAGCGCGCTGTAGGCAACGGAGATTTTACGGATTGAACGGCAGTGTTCCATGGACCGTCTACAGTTTGACAGAGGCGGGCAGCTAATCTGCCAGCCACAGTGAATCTTTGGCTATCGCACCGGTCTAGAGCGTGACACGCAGCGTCGCTTCAAACACAGCTGTCTACGCTTTTAACCGTGCGAGACTCACTCAGGAATCCAGCGCAATTATGAATGTCCTGATCGTTGATGACGAACCCCAAGACCTCAAGCGCCTAAGCCTAATGTTCGGTGAACTCGAGGGTTATACCGTGCTGGAGCCAAGTGCCACCAATGGTGAAGAGGCCCTTGCGCTGATCGAAAGCCTGAAACCCGACATTGTCCTGTTGGATATCGGAATGCCTGGCCTCGATGGTCTGCAGGTCGCCGCCCGACTGTGCGAGCGTGAGGCGCCGCCTGCGCTCGTGTTCTGTACCGGTGATGACGAGTATGGGGAAGATGCCTTCAAGCAAGCCTCCCTTATCTACGTGACCAAGCCTGTTGACGGGCCGGCGCTTCGGGAGGCACTGCGCAAGGCCGAGCGACCAAACCGCGGCCAGCTGGCCGCGCTCACGCGTCCAGGCCACGAGGGCAGTGGCCCTCGCAGCCACATCAGCGCCAGAACCCGCAAGGGCATCGAGTTGATCCCTATCGCTCAGGTCATCTACTTTATCGCCGATCACAAGTACGTGACCCTGCGTCATGAAACGGGCGAAGTGTTGCTCGACGAGCCGCTCAAGGCGCTCGAGGATGAATTTGGCGACCGTTTTGTGCGTATCCACCGCAATGCACTGGTTGCGCGGGAGCGGATCGAACGCCTGCAACGTACACCGCTGGGGCATTTCCAACTGTACCTTCAAGGGCTCGACGGTGATGCCCTGACCGTGAGCCGGCGCCATGTAGCAGGCATGCGCAAGATGATGCAGACCCTCTGAACGCCTGAGCCAGTGACGCGCCAGCACTCATGACAGCCGCACGGGGCGTCCCGCTGGGCCTGTCATTGGCAGCTTCGGCCATGCTGTTGATCCGTATCTGCTAGTGCCGCCGGTGATGCTGTTATCATCGGCGGCATTTCTCTGGTTCGGGGCGTTACATGTCCACTCGCGAAATCCGTATTGCCACCCGTAAAAGTGCCCTGGCCCTGTGGCAGGCCGAATACGTCAAGGCGCGCCTGGAACAGGCCCACCCTGGCCTGAAAGTCTCCCTGGTGCCCATGGTCAGTCGGGGTGACAAGCTGCTTGATGCACCCTTGGCCAAGATCGGCGGCAAAGGGCTGTTCGTCAAGGAACTGGAAACCGCTCTGCTCGAGCACGAAGCCGACATTGCCGTGCACTCGATGAAAGACGTCCCCATGGACTTTCCCGAGGGCCTTGGCCTGTATTGCATCTGCGAGCGTGAAGATCCGCGCGATGCCTTCGTTTCTAACCGATTCGACAGCCTCCAGTCGTTGCCCGCCGGCAGCATCGTCGGAACCTCGAGCCTGCGTCGACAGACCCAACTGCTGGCCCGTCGTCCCGACTTGCAAATCCGCTTTCTGCGCGGCAACGTCAATACACGCCTGGCCAAGCTCGACGCGGGTGACTACGACGCCATCATCCTGGCGGCAGCCGGGCTCATCCGCCTGGGCTTCGAAGCGCGAATCACCGACAGCATCAGCGTCGACGATAGCCTTCCTGCCGGGGGGCAAGGCGCCGTCGGCATCGAGTGCCGCAGCGCCGACGCAGAGATCCACGCGCTCCTTGCGCCTTTGCATCATCTCGATACGGCCGATCGTGTGGTAGCCGAGCGCGCCTTGAACAAGCGCCTCAACGGCGGTTGCCAAGTGCCGATCGCCTGTTATGCCGTGCTCGAACAAGACCAGCTGTGGCTTCGCGGCCTGGTAGGGCATCCAGACGGCGGTACCCTGTTGGTCGCCCAGGCCAGGGCGCCTCGTCTGCAAGCCGAAGCACTCGGTATGCAGGTGGCCGAAGACCTGCTCAACCAGGGCGCTGAGGCCATCCTCAAGGAAGTCTACGGCGAGGCGGGGCATTCGTGAGCCCTTGGCGCCTGCTGTTGACCCGGCCCGCCGAGGAGTGTGCAGCGCTTGCCCACACACTGGGCGAAGCCGGCATAGCCAGCAGCTGCATGCCTTTGCTTGCAATCGAACCTGTCATGCTGCAGCGGCCGCAGTTGGAATTGCTCAAGGAACTGTCCACTTACCAGGGGTTCATCGTGGTCAGTAAACCGGCCGCCCGGCTGCTGCTGGCGGCAGCGGAGCAGCGGCAGCTATCCCTACCGCCCCAGGGTTGGTTCACGGTAGGCGCGGCTACAGCTGCGGTGCTGCAGGATGCACAGCTTGATGTCAGCTTCCCCGCATGCGGGGACGACAGTGAAGCCCTGCTCGAATTGCCTGCGCTGCAACAGGTGCTGGCGAACCCAGCGCCGCGCATCTTGATCGTGCGGGGTGTCGGAGGTCGCGAACTGCTGGCAGAGCGTCTTGCTCAGCTAGGTGCTACCGTCGATTATCTGGAACTGTATCGCCGCAACCTGCCGCCCTACCCTGCAGGCTACCTGTTGCATCGCATCGAAGCGGAACGCCTTAATGGCCTGGTGGTCAGCAGTGGACAGGGTTTCGAACACTTGCAGCAACTGGCTGGTAGCCAATGGCCGCAGCTGGCACGCTTGCCGGTGTTCGTACCGAGCCCGCGGGTCGCCGAACAGGCCCGGGCCGCAGGTGCCCAACACGTTGTGGATTGCCGTGGCGCCAGCGCCACGGCCTTGCTGGCAGCCGTGCAGCGCAGCGCTGCACCTGCCGACCCAGGCGCCAAGCTCTAAGGCGGCGCGCCCCCATGCAAAGGATGGATACGTGAGCGAGACTGTCTTGTCCAACAAGGATCAAACATCGGCACAGGCGCCGACGGAGCCTGTCACCCCAGTGCCCGCCAAGCGCTCCGGCAATGGCTTGGCCGCGCTGGCCCTGTTGTTGGGCGCTGCCGGCATCGCTATCGGTGGTTGGGGCGCTTGGCAAGTGCACCAACTGCAAGGCAGCGAGTTCGATCAGGGCCAGCACCTGGAGGCGCTGAACCAGCGTGCCGAGGCACTTCAGCAGCGCGAACAGAAAATCAGCGCGCAGTTGGCAGGTCTGCCGGCAGCCAGCGAGCTTGAAGACCGCCGTCGCCTGGTGGCGCAGCTCCAAGGCGATCAACAGCGTCTGAGTCAGCGGCTTGAGACCGTACTTGGTGAAAGCCGCAAGGAATGGCGCCTGGCCGAAGCCGAACACCTGTTGCGCCTGGCGACCCTGAGGCTGTCGGCCTTGCAGGACATCACCAGCGCCAAGGCACTGGTCGAAGGCGCGGACGAGATTTTGCGCGAGCAAAGCGACCCTGGCGCCTTCGCCGCGCGCGAGCAACTGGCCCGCAGCCTCGCCACCCTCAACAATACCCAGCAACCTGACCGCACCGGCCTGTTCCTGAAATTGGCGGCCCAGCGTGAGCTCGTTCAGCAATTGAGCGCCCAGTCGCCCGAATTCGACAATGACGCCAATGCCATGGGTGCGCTGACCAGTGACGGCGATAGCGCCAGTCGCCTGGCCAAATGGTGGTCGGAAATATCCAAGTATTTCCAGATTGAATTCAATGCCGACGAGAATGTGAAACCGTTGCTCGCCGGTCAGCAGCTCAACCAGCTGCGCCTGGCGCTGAGCCTTACGCTGGAGCAGGCGCAATGGGCAGCGCTCAACGGTGATGCGAAGGTCTATGCCCAGGCATTGGATGATGCACGCAGCGTGCTGCTGGCCAACTTCAACGCCGACAACCCGCAAAGCAAAGCCATGCTCGACAGCCTCAACGCACTGGCCAAGCAACCCGTTTCGGTCGTGACCCCTGATCTCAGTGAAAGTCTTGCCTCCGTTCAGGCCTATATCCAGCGCCGGCATCTGCCTGCCGAGGACAAGGGAGACAAGCCATGAAGCGTGTCTACCTGTTGGCGGTATTGGCCATTGTGGTGGCGGCGGCCCTCGGCGTAGCCGTTGCCAAGCACAGCGGCTACGTGATGATTTCCTATGGCAGCTTCCGTTACCAGTCCGGGCTTTGGGCCGCGCTGTTGGGGCTGCTGGCCGTCATCCTGGCGCTGCTGGTGTTGCGTTTTCTGGTCGGCCTGGTCCTGGCCTCTGGCGGGGCGGTCAACCCCTGGTCCCGGCGCAACCGCAGCCGGCGTAACCGCGTTGCCATCGAACAGGGCCAGCTGGACTTGGCAGAAGGGCGCTGGGCCAGCGCCCAGCGTCATCTGCACAGGGCCGCAGAGGCTGAACGCCAACCGCTGATGTATTACCTTGGCGCCGCCAAGGCCGCCAACGAGCAGGGCCGTGTCGAGGAAAGCGACGGTCTGCTGGAGCGTGCGCTGGAGCGGCAACCTCAGGCGGAGCTTGCCGTAGCCCTGACCCATGCCCAACTGCAAATGGACCGTGGCGACAACGACGGGGCGCTTCAGACGTTGCTGGCCATGCAGGAGCGTCATCCGCACAACACTCAGGTACTGCGTTTGTTGCAACGCTTGCAGCTCGAGCGCGGCGACTGGCCTGCGCTCATTCGCCTGATGCCGGACCTGCGCAAGAACAAGGTGCTGCCCGCTACCGAGCTTGCCACGCTCGAACGTCGTGCCTGGGGGCAAAACCTGAGCCTGGCACAGAACCGGGGCGAAGATGCGCAAACGGCTCGCCAAGCCTTGGAGCGTGCCTGGCAGCAATTGACCTCCGCCCAGCGTCAGGAGCCGCAACTGGTCCTGGCCTATGCCGAACAACTGCGCCAGCTCGGCGCCCAGGACGAGGCCGAGCAGGTGTTGCGTACGGCGCTCAAGCGCAGCTACGAAAGCCATCTTGCCCGGCTGTACGGTCTGGTGCGCGGTGAGGATCCCGCGCGCCAGCTGCAGACCGCCGAAGTTTGGCTCAAGGACCATCCCCAGGATGCCAGTCTGCTGCTGACGCTGGGTCGACTCAGCTTGCAGAATCGGTTGTGGGGCAAGGCCCGTGACTACCTGGAAAGCAGCTTGCGCATGGAGCGCAACCCCGAAGCCTGCGCCGAGCTGGCGCGTCTGCTCGCTGGCCTTGGCGAAACCGAACGCAGCAACCAGCTTTTCCAGGAAGGGCTTGGTTTGCTCGATGAGCGTTTGCTGGCGCTGCCTTTGCCGGAGACGGTTCGCGCTTGACCTGACCCTGGCCCGCGGGAAGCCGCGGGCTTCATGGGCAGGTAATCTTTCGGTTTGGGGTGGAGAAATCCTGACGTATTTTCTTACGGTGCGTCTTACACGGCAGTTGGATATTTCCTAGGCAACGCTGGGAATTGTCTCGACTGTTGTGCCTTGAAACAAAGGATGTGTTTCCTCTACCGTTTCAAGCCACGACCACCGATACCGGGATCCCCACTGCCCATGCTGCCGGCCCGCCTGCGTACTTTCTTCTTCCCTGCCTGCCTGGTGGCGCTCACTGCCCTGGTCACTGCATTCGAGCTGCAGGATGCGCTTGGGCTTTTACCGTGCCTACTGTGCCTGACGCAACGGGTGCTGCTGGCAGGGTATGTCCTGGTGTGTCTAAGCGCGGTGCTGCATGGGCCGACACTTGAAGGCCAACGCCGCTATGCCCAGCTAGCGCTTGGCTTTGCTCTGGGTGGCGCTGCAGTAGCCGCAAGGCAAGTCTGGTTGCAGGGGGTGGTTGTCGATGATCTGGTGTGCCCCGTCGCCATCGACCGCAACGCCGGGCAGTACTGGAACGAGCTTGCCCGGCAACTGTTTTCCGGGGCCCCTGATTGCAATGCCCTTACCTGGAGCTTCATGGACTTGACGCTACCCGAATGGAGCCTGATGGCCTTTGTGCTCCTGGCTGCGTTGGCGCTTGGCCATCTACTTGCAAGTCGCCTGCATGCCTTGATCATCCATGACCTCGAGCAACGCTGAACTGCCGTAGACCGGTGGTCTTAAAGCGGTTTATTAAACACTTGTACGAAGTTATTACCCTGCATACCTTGAAGGGCAGCTTGCGTGGGAATAATCTCCGAGCACGCATACCGAAAATCCAAGGTTTGATGCTGTCCTGCTGATTCAAACTCGTGCCATAGCAGCGCTACGCGAGGAGCAGCGGCATCTGCCCACAGGGGAAGAGATCGCCATGCTCGATAGTTGTCAGAATGCACAGGAACGCTGGGGCGGGGTCAACGCGCTGATCGACCGTTGGCTGAGCGAGCGCGAGCAACTGGTTCATGCCTATCGTGCTTTACGCGATGCCAAGCTTGCTTTTGCAGACAAGGACACCAACGGCGACTTCTGTGCGCTGCTTGTGGACTACGTCTCGACGTGGCACTTCGGAATCTGTGAACAACTGGTCATTGAGGCCGAGGCATTTGGGGACACCCGAGCCCTTGACCTTGCAGGCGAGATCAACCCACGCATCGATGACATTACCCAGATTGCACTGGCCTTCAACGATCACTGCGTCAAGGCTGAATGCAGGGACACCGAGCGCTTCGCCGAGAAGCTCGGCAAGCTTGGCAGCTTGTTGCATGAGCGCTTCGAGCTTGAAGACTGTCTGATTGAAGTGCTGCACAACGCGCACAAGGGAGAAGGGCTGACGCCCGTCTGAGGGTCATTCAGTCCTTGGTTTGCAGCAATTGGATTTCAAAAACCAGCGGCGTGTAGGGTGCGATCAAATCACCCGCGCCGTCGGCGCCATAGGCCAGTGCAGACGGAATCACCAGTCGCCATTTTGCCCCCACCCGCATCTGCGGCAGCGCCACCTGCCAGCCCTCGATAACCGAGTCGAGGCTGAACCACTGCGGTTCACGGCTTTGGTCGAACACGTCCCCGCTGGGCAACCGCCCCACGTAATTCACCAGTACTTTGGCGCCTGCCTTGGGCTGCGGGCCATTGCCTGCTTGTAGCTCGCTGTACAGCACGCCTTGCATCAACTCACGCACACCAGCACGCGCCTGCTCATTGGCCATGAAACGTACCTCTGCGGCTTCAGGCGCCTGGGGCACAGCGTCTTGCTGCTGCGGTTGGTGCTGTTCGAGCAGCGCCTGCATGCGGGCCTGGCTCAACTTCAAGGGCTGTTGCTGGTACGACTGGCGCAAGCCCTCAATGAGCGCATCGAGCTGTAGCCCTGGCATTTCGTGTCGCAGCCGTTCACCCAGGCTGGCGCCCAGGCTGTAGGCGAGGTCCTGATCATCGGTGTTGGCCACGGCCAACATCGGCAGTAGGCAAAAACCTAGAACAATGGATCGAAGCATGACCAATTCCTACGGCGGTGGGTGGCGAAGTATGCCAGTGTCCAGGGCGGTGCGGGCTCGCCCGGTGCCGGGCACATGATGCATTCAGCAACGGCAGTTAGCGTCGGCGATGAGTTGTTGATTGCAGTGTTTGCGATGCGCAATGTACTCAGACGTTGATATGCAACAGTGTATGGATATTGCGGTCAAGATGCCCTAGCGGCCTGCGCAGCGGAAGCATAGTATGAGTCGCACTCTCATCAGTCAGGAGGTAAGTCATGTCGGCCAAGAAAAAGCCAGTCAGCACGCCGTTACACCTGCTTCAGCAACTTTCGGGTAGCTTGCTTGAACATTTGGAAGAGGCCTGCTCGCAAGCGCTGGCTGATGCAGAGAAGCTGTTGGCCAAGTTGGAAAAGCAGCGCGGCAAGGCCCAGGAAAAACTGCATAACGGTCGCTTGAAGTTGCAGGACGCAGCAACGGCGGGCAAAGCCAAGTCGCAAAACAAGGCCAAGAAGGCAGTTGCCGAGCTCGAAGCGCTGCTCGACTCGCTCAAGGACCGTCAGACCCAGACTCGCGGCTACATCCAGCAGCTAAAGCGCGATGCTCAGGACAGCCTGAAACTGGCCCAGGGTGTTGGCAAGGTGCGTGAAGCTGCCACCAAGGCCCTCGACCAACGTGCAGCCCAGGCTGCCGCCCCAGCCGCTACCAAGCCTGCTGCCAAGACCACAGCCGCCAAATCGTCCACCCACGCTACCGGCAAGGCCAAACCAGCCGCGCGAACCGCAGCGACCAAGCCTGCGGCCAAGGCCGCCGACGCTAAATCCGTGGCAACCAAACCCGCTGCAAGATCGGCCTCGAAGCCTACCGCGGCCAAGGCTGCCGAGAAGCCGGCCGCGGCCAAGTCCCCTGCCAAAGCAACGGCGGCCAAGTCTTCCGCGACCGAACCTAATGCAGCCCGTCCCCAGGCGGCTAAGGCTGCATCCAAGTCTGCATCAGGCGCTGCGGGTGCAAAAGCCACAAGCAAGCCCGCACCTGCCAAACCCTCCACCCGTGGCACCGCTACCAGAACGGCGACACGCACTGCCAGCAGCCGCTCCGCGAGTGCCAAGCCGGCAACAGCTGCGGAAGAAAAAGCCCCATCGTCCGGCAACTCGGTGAGCCCTGCCACACCAGTATCCGATGTAAGTGCTACTCAGTCGTCGTCCACCGACGCCTGATGCGCCAGTGCCGCCGCGCGCAATTGTTCAAGCGCGCGGTGATCTTGCAGCTGGCTCGGCACAAGCCCAGCCAGCCAGTCGCCCGTTTGTCCAGGTCTGCCAGCGGGCCACTGTGATGCACAGGCTTGCAAGCGCTCCAACAGCGCTCTTTCGGCCGAAAGCTCCAGCTTTTTGAGTTGCTCTCGAAGTTCAGCCAACGGTTGATCCTCTTTGGCTGATTCTCGCCATTGTTCGCGCAGGCTTCGTAAGGGCGATACCACATCCCGTTGCCAGGGCCCTGCACAGCCCTGCAATGCCTCGATGCGCAGTTGCTGCACCTCGATTGACCTGGCCTGCAGCCAGGTGGCGCACAGTAGCAGGCATACATCGCCTCCTTGCCGTTGCAGGTCGAGGCAAGCCGCTTCCACACCGGGCCTGGCGTACAGGCTCAGGGCGTGATCCCACAAGTCGCTTTGCATGGTTCCACTCGCGCTATGGGCCGAGGAAGCTGGTAGACTCCGCGACCATCATGATCAGACTATCCAACCTCACTTTACAGCGTGGTCCTCAGCGCTTGCTAGATGGCGCCGAGATGACCCTGCACACCGGTCACAAGGCCGGCCTCATCGGTGCCAACGGTGCCGGCAAATCCAGCTTGTTCGCCTTGCTGCGCGGTGAGTTGTCGCCCGATGGCGGTGATTGCCACCTGCCGGCAGACTGGCGGATCGCACACATGCGCCAGGAGGTCGATACCCTTGACCGGGTGGCCGTGGACTATGTGCTCGACGGCGATGTGCGATTGCGCAGGGTGCAGGCTGCGTTGGCAGAGGCCGAACAGGCCCATGACGGTACGGCACTGGCCCGGCTGCATAGTGAGTTGGACAGTGCTGACGGTTATACCGCCGATGCGCGAGCGCGCAAGCTGCTGGCGGGGCTGGGCTTTACCAACGAGCAGATGGACCGCCGCGTCGGCGACTTCTCCGGTGGGTGGCGGATGCGCCTGAACTTGGCCCAGGCATTGATGTGCCCCTCCGACCTGTTATTGCTCGACGAGCCGACCAACCACTTGGATCTGGACGCCATCCTCTGGCTGGAAGACTGGCTCAAGGGCTACCCGGGCACGCTGTTGTTGATCTCCCATGACAGGGATTTCCTTGATGCCGTGGTCGATCACGTGCTGCATGTCGAACAACGCAAGCTGAATCTGTACAAGGGCGGCTACAGTGCCTTCGAACGCACCCGTGCCGAACGCCTGGCCCAACAGCAGCAGGCCTACGAGAAGCAGCAGGCGCAGCGCGCGCACATGGAAAAATACATTGCGCGCTTCAAGGCCCAGGCCACCAAGGCGCGTCAGGCACAGAGCCGCATAAAGGCCCTGGAGCGCATGGAGGAGCTGTCAGCTGCTCACGTGGATTCGCCGTTCGATTTCGTGTTCCGCGAGTCGCAGAAAATCTCCAGCCCCCTGTTGAGCTTGTCCGAAGGGCGACTGGGTTACGGCGACAAGGCCATCCTCGAGAAGGTGAAGCTGCAGCTGGTGCCAGGTGCACGCATTGGCCTGCTAGGCCCCAACGGCGCAGGCAAGTCCACCTTGATCAAGAATCTTGCCGGTGAGCTTGAGCCGCTGTCCGGGCGCCTGGTGCGAGGTGAAAACCTTGCCGTCGGCTATTTTGCCCAGCATCAGCTCGACTCGTTGGACGACAAGGCCAGCCCCTTGCTGCACCTGCAGCGCATTGCTCCAACCGAGCGCGAGCAGACGCTGCGCGATTTCCTCGGTGGTTTCGATTTTCATGGCGACCGCGTAGACGAGCCGGTTGTGAACTTCTCAGGTGGCGAAAAAGCACGGCTTGCGCTGTCGCTTATCGCCTGGGAGCGGCCGAACCTGCTGCTGCTCGACGAACCCACCAACCACCTGGACCTGGAAATGCGCCTGGCCCTGACCATGGCCTTGCAGGAATTCGCAGGGGCAGTGGTCGTGGTGTCCCACGACCGGCACCTGCTCAAAAGCACCACTGATGACTTCTTGCTGGTCGCCGATGGCAAGGTCGAACCCTTCGACGGGGACCTTGATGACTATAGCCGCTGGCTCGTGGACTATCGTCAGCGCAACACGCCGGTCAGTAGCGCGGTAACCAACCCCGACAAGACCGACAAGAAGGCCATGCGCCAGGCTGCGGCAGCATTGCGCCAACAATTGGCGCCGCACAAGAAGACCGCTGACAAGCTTGAAGCTGAACTCAACCAGGTGCATGCACAGTTGGCCGAGATCGAGGCTGCGTTGGGTGATGGTGGTCTCTACGAAGCGGCGCGCAAGGAAGAGCTGCGTGAATTGCTGGCCCGGCAAACTGCGCTCAAGCAACGTGAAGGTGACCTCGAAGACGCTTGGATGCAGGCATTGGAAACGCTTGAAGCCATGCAGGCCGAACTCGAAGCGCTCAGCTGACGCGCGCTCTGCGAGCTTTGCTACCGGCCTCCCGGAAGCAGAGCTGCAGAATCGTTCAAATTGCGCTGGTCATTTTTTCATCGGCACCTTAGCTTAATGTTTTGAAACATGTGCATGAGCGAGGTGTGGGATGTCGATGGAAGTGTGGTTGGGCTTTTTTGCCGCCTGCTGGGTAATCAGTCTGTCTCCCGGCGCGGGCGCTATCGCCTCGATGTCCAGCGGGCTGCAGTACGGGTTCTGGCGCGGTTACTGGAATGCGCTGGGCTTGCAGATCGGCCTGGTGATGCAGATCGCAATCATTGCTGCAGGTGTCGGAGCCATCCTGGCTGCCTCGGCCACCGCCTTCCATGTAATCAAATGGTTCGGCGTCGCCTACTTGGTATACCTGGCCTATAAGCAATGGCGCGCCTTGCCCATGGACATGAGCGATGAATCCGGTATACGACCCATCGGCAAACCGCTGAGCCTGGTGTTCCGAGGTTTTCTGGTGAACGTCAGCAACCCCAAGGCCCTGGTTTTCATGCTGGCGGTGCTGCCGCAGTTCATCAATCCCCATGCGCCTTTGCTGCCACAGTACATCGCCATCGCCGCGACCATGGTTGCCGTCGACATGCTGGTGATGGCGGGCTATACCGGGCTTGCAGCCCGCGTGCTGCGGGTGCTGCGCACACCCAGGCAGCAAAAGCGCCTCAACCGTACCTTTGCCGGGCTGTTCATCGGTGCGGCCACGTTCCTGGCCACCTTGCGCCGCGCGCCGCTGTAGATCCAGGGCAGGGGGGCTGCGCCTTTTGGCTCACAGCCATCTGCTCAGAGCATTAGTGGGATTTATCGAGTCTTCTGCTTTGGCGCGCTGTCTATTTCCCAGGCACGATGATTGCAGTCATCCTGCCTGGGGCGCTGATGCCCACCCTTGAGCGCAAGCTCTCAAACAGGACTGGCGCTTACACCGAAGCGCATGCCGGCACTGCGGAGGAATCATGGACAAACCGACTCACCACTTTTCCGAATTGTTCAAGCAGCTTGGACTGGACGACGATCCGGTCGAGATCGAGCGCTTCATCACCACCCATTCGCCGCTCGACGATGATGTGAAGTTGGTCGATGCACCGTTCTGGAGTGAAGGCCAGCGTGCTTTTCTCAAGGAAAGCTACACTGCCGATGCCGACTGGATTCCCATGATCGACCAGTTGAACGAAGCACTTCATCCGGCCAAGAAATAAGTTACCCGCAGCGAAAGAGTAAGTGGCCGTGAGTCGCCCCAGTCAATGCGCCGTTACCGCCATTCAAGCGGGATAGGGTGTGGACCGTTCTGGACTCGGCTGACGGCCAGCCTTACCTGTGGCGCGTGCGGGCAAACGCGTTTCCAAGCGTTTCACTCACCGCGGATGTACTGCTCGAGCTGCAAGATCAGCCCTGCCTGCTCCGCAATGGTCTCCTTGACCAGGTCGCCAATCGACAACAGCCCCAACAGCTCACCGTTGCTCACCACCGGTAGATGGCGCAAATGCCGGTTGGTCATCAGGTTCATGCAGTATTCAAGGTTGTGCTTCGGCTCCACGGTGACCACCGGTGCGCTCATGATATCGCGCACCGGCGTGGCGGCCGACGAGCGTCCCTTGAGCACCAGCTTGCGCGCATAATCGCGTTCACTGACGATACCTACCACCTCGTTGCCTTCAACGACAGGCAGTGCGCCGATGTTCATCTCGGCCAACAGTCTGAGGGCGTCGAGCACTGAGTCGTCCGGGCCGATGGTATACACGGTCTGGTGTTCGGACTTGCTCTTGAGGATTTGTTCGACGTTTTTCATGGCGGCCTCTGCGGGTGGAGGGAAACACTGGCGACGGTCATGCAAGCATCGACCACCCAGCGCCGTCCGGCAATGCAGGAAACGGCATCGAGGTGATTGAAAAACGTCATGAGCATGCAGGGAGCGTTTGCCTCAACCCTCTCGGGTGATCAGTCGTCGGTGACAGTCCTCGGGGCTCAACTGCCGGCCTGCACGGGATCGAACGATGATCGTCTCGATGGGCTCGTTCGTCACGTTATCTAGCATGATCGAATGGCACTCGCCTGAACCGTACAGGAAACGCTCTCCCCACTGGCGCATGCTGATGACAATGGGGAAGGCGGCCCGCCCCATCTCGGTCAGCACATACTCCTTGTAAGCGCTCCCATTCGAAGCAGGCCGGACCTCGAACACGCCCAATTCGACCATTGCCTTGAGCTTTACGGTGAGGATGTTCTTGGCGACACCAAGTCGCTTCAGAAAATCACTGAACCGCCGTACGTCCTCGGCCCATCGGTCCCCAATCGCTTCAAGAGTGTGCGCTACTGGGCATTCACTGGGCGCTAGCTGTGGCGCAGCGTGTATTTCGTGTCGGCCTTGCTGATGGCGGGGATGGCCTTGGTGTTGTGGCGCATGCTGCCCGCACCTTCACCGGCTTCGGTCAGCGGCGGCTACTTTGCCTTGCTCCGTTCGGTGCTGCAGCTGTTTCTCAGCGAACGTACCCTGCGCGTGCGGGGGTGTTCAGGTTGCTCATCTTCGCAGCCTTCAGCGTGCTCTGGACCTCCATGGTCCTGCCGCTTCGCATACCCAAATCGGGCTATTTGGCTTTGCCGGCGTAGTTTCGGGCTATGCGCGTTGCCCGCTATCTTCTTTGTCCGTAAACCCGACGTACCCCGGCGCTTCATCATCTTGTATGGCTTTGTCGCCGGCTCGTCACCGCCTTGTTCGCACGCGTTCGCGCTGCATGACGATCCCAACGCGAAGGTCGGGTCGTCATGCACAAGCGGGCGGAGCCCAGGCTCAAGAAGGCAGATGCTTCAGAGCTTCGGCATCTGCCCAATCCGCGCCACCATTTCGCTAACCACCTGCAGGTCCAGCATGAACTGGTCCACGGTCTTGAACTCGTTGTCGTTATGCCCGGTGTACTTCACGCCGGGCATTGCCAGACCAAACTGCACGCCGTTGGGCAGGTCATGAACCGAGGTGGCCCCGGCGGACGTACCGAAGGTGTGCTCCATGCCCAGGTTTTCGCTGGCCACGGCCAGCAGTGCCTTGACCCACTCGCCTTCTGGGTTGCGGTACATCGGCTCATCCAGGCTGTAGTCGTAGGCGGGCGTGATATGGCTCTGCTGCGACCATTTGCCGAGCTTGTCGGCGATTTCATCCTTGATCGTTGCGACCGCCTTGCCCTTGGGAATGCGCAGGTTGATCGCCAGCTTCAAGCCTTTGTCATCCACACCGACGAAGGTTGGCGAGGCGGTAAGCGGCCCCATGAACGCATCGTCATAGGCGATGCCCAGCTTCTTGCCCAGGTAGTCCAGGCCCCAGTTGTCCGCCGCATAGCGGGCAGCATCGGTGAACTGGTTCTGCTTCAATGGCACCGTTTTGCCCACGCCATTGATGAAGTCCAGCATGCGCGCGACAGGGTTCACGCCCGATTCGGGTTCTGAGGAATGAGCTGACACACCGGTCACGGTGAGCACCACCTGCTTGCCATCGGGTTTGGCAGCGATGCTGAAGTCGCCACCGTTTTGCTTCACGTACTCGGCACCGGCCGTGTTCAGTCGCTGCGCCAGGGCGCTGGAGTCGTCGGTGAGCAAGGTCGCTACCGAGGTGGACGGGATCTGATTGGTAGCAAGCCCACCGGTGAGGTTGACGATTTCGGCCCCGTGGCCGCTGGCCGCACGCTTGGCAAAATTCGCCATCACGGTGCCGTAGCCTTTTTCCGCGATGACCACCGGGTAGCCGCCATCCAGGGCGAGGTTGTAGTCAGGCGTGGGGTTGCGCTCGAAGTAGTACGGGATGGCATCGCCGCTGGTTTCCTCGGTGGTGTCGATCAGCAGTTTGAATTGCCGCGCCAGGGGCAGGTTTTCATCCTTGGCGACCTTCAGGGCATACAGCGCTACGACGATGCCATTCTTGTCGTCCTCGGTACCACGGCCGTACATGCGATCACCGACCAGGGTCACCTTGAACGGGTCCAGGCGCGTGCCGTCGGCAAGCTTCCAGTTTTCCGGTGTGACAGGAACCACGTCGGCATGGGCATGGATACCGACCACTTCCTTGCCGCTTCCCAGGGAGATTTCGTAGACACGGTTGTCGACGTTGCGAAAAGCCAGGCCAAAGCCATCGGCCAGTGCCTTGATCTTGTCGGCGATCTTCAGGAACTCAGGGTTTTCATGCTGAGGTGTGCCCTCGACGGTGACCGTGGGAATGGCCACCAATTCGCGCAGCGTCTGGGTGGCGGCCTTGCCGTACTTGATGCGGGTGTAGAGCCCGAGCAGGCGATTGATCTCGTTCTGCTGCTCGGCGTCCAACGGCTTGCCGGCCAGGTAGGTGTCCAGGGTGGCGCCCAGGCCATCGGCCTGGTTCAGGTCGCTGCCTTTGAGCTTGCCGAGAAACTGCTTGAAGTCATGCGGATCGCTGCCGTCGAACGCCTTGACGATCGCCGCGGACTGCTGCTGGGTGAGGTTGGCCTGGGCAGGCAATGTGAACAAGCCGATGCTGGCCGCCAGCAGGGAAACAGAGGTGAGCTTTTTCAGGTGCATGAGTGTACGCATTCCTTCGCCAGTCATTGATGAGGCCCCGTCGTGCGGGAAGGCCCTCACGCTAACACCAATGACCTGTGGTACGGCAGTACCAGGCGTGTGACAGGGCGCACAAACGAAAAAGCCCCAGGCGTTGGCCTGGGGCTTTTCATGTATGGCGCACTCGGCGGGATTCGAACCCACGACCCCTGCCTTCGGAGGGCAGTACTCTATCCAGCTGAGCTACGAGTGCAACGCGCACGCATGATACCTATCTCGTTCGTCGGCGTCCATCGCCTTGATCTGTAGCCCTTTTTACCTGTTGCCGTGTTTCGCCTCCATGGTGCTGCTGCCTAGGGCTACTATTTTCGATTCGTGCTCGCCCAGGTCCGGCGGGCTGCATTACGCCAGGCCAGCGGGCCGATTTCAGATTAAGGTGTTCAACCGCTCGTTCTTTTTTTCGAACAGCCTATTGTCCAACACCCCAGCAGACGCTTAGCATTCGTTTGAGATTTCAAACGCTCGGAGCCCTGCGCTGGGCGCTTTCAACAATCAACAATTCGGGAAGCCGACATGCAGCTCAAAGACGCTCAGTTGTTCCGCCAGCAAGCCTTCATCAACGGTGAATGGCTGGATGCGGACAGCGGCCAGACTATCAATGTGACCAACCCTGCCACGGGCGAAGTCATTGGTACCGTGCCGAAGATGGGTACTGCGGAAACCCGCCGCGCCATCGAGGCAGCCGACAAGGCCCTGCCGGCCTGGCGTGCCCTGACCGCCAAGGAGCGCTCGACCAAGCTGCGTCGCTGGTTCGAACTGATGATCGAAAATCAGGACGACCTCGCTCGCCTGATGACCACCGAACAAGGCAAGCCGCTGGCTGAAGCCAAAGGCGAAATCGCCTATGCCGCCTCCTTCATCGAGTGGTTCGCCGAAGAAGCCAAGCGCGTCTATGGCGACACCATCCCGGGCCACCAGCCTGACAAGCGCCTGATCGTCATCAAGCAGCCGATTGGCGTCACTGCGGCCATCACCCCGTGGAACTTCCCGGCTGCCATGATCACCCGTAAAGCCGGCCCGGCCTTGGCCGCTGGCTGCACCATGGTGCTCAAGCCTGCCTCGCAGACGCCGTACTCCGCGCTGGCCCTGGTCGAACTGGCCAACCGTGCCGGTATTCCGGCGGGCGTGCTGAGCGTGGTCACCGGCAGTGCTGGCGAAGTCGGCGGCGAGCTGACCGGCAACGCCTTGGTGCGCAAACTCTCCTTCACTGGCTCCACCGAAATCGGTCGCCAGCTGATGCAGGAATGCGCCAAGGACATTAAGAAAGTATCCCTGGAGCTGGGTGGCAACGCCCCGTTCATCGTGTTCGACGACGCCGATCTGGATAAGGCAGTCGAAGGCGCGATCATCTCCAAGTACCGCAACAACGGCCAGACATGCGTCTGTGCCAACCGTATCTACGTGCAGGACGGCGTCTATGACGCGTTCGCGCAGAAGCTGGCCGCCGCTGTCGCCAAGCTCAAGATCGGTAACGGCCTGGAAGACGGCACCACCACTGGCCCGCTAATCGACGGCAAGGCCGTGGCCAAGGTGCAGGAGCACATCGAAGACGCAGTGAGCAAAGGCGCCAAGGTCCTGTCCGGCGGCAAGCTGATCGAAGGTAACTTCTTCGAGCCGACCATTCTGGTCGACGTGCCCAAGACCGCTGCCGTTGCCAAGGAAGAAACCTTCGGCCCGCTGGCGCCGCTGTTCCGCTTCAAAGACGAAGCCGAAGTCATCGCCATGTCTAACGACACCGAGTTTGGCCTGGCCTCCTACTTCTACGCCCGCGACATGAGCCGTGTGTTCCGTGTCGCCGAAGCGCTGGAATACGGCATGGTAGGCATCAACACCGGCCTGATTTCCAACGAAGTGGCGCCATTCGGCGGTATCAAGGCTTCTGGCCTGGGCCGCGAAGGCTCCAAGTACGGTATCGAGGATTACCTCGAAATCAAATACCTGTGCATCAGCGTCTGATCGCACGGTAAAGGCTTTACCTCTGCCAGCGGGGCGCGAGAGCGACGTTCCGCTGGCCTTTTTTACATTGCAGCACCTGGTGGCCAGGGCGCTCGCGGCAGTCGATCAACGAATACTGACTGTGGGCAACCCCAGCTACCCCCGAATAAAAGCGCCATGTTCAACGGCGCAATGAGGGCATTATGAGCAAGACCAACGAATCCTTGATGCAACGCCGTGTCGCCGCCGTTCCACGTGGCGTCGGTCAGATCCACCCGATTTTCGTTGAATCGGCCAAGAACTCCACCGTCATCGACGTCGAAGGCCGCGAACTGATCGACTTCGCTGGCGGTATCGCCGTGCTGAACACCGGGCACCTGCACCCAAAAGTGGTTGCAGCGGTGCAAGAGCAGCTCACCAAGGTCAGCCACACCTGCTTCCAGGTGCTGGCCTATGAGCCCTACGTAGAGCTGTGCGAAAAGATCAACAAGCTGGTGCCAGGTGACTTCGACAAGAAGACCCTGTTGGTATCCACCGGCTCCGAAGCGGTCGAGAACGCCGTCAAGATCGCCCGTGCCGCGACCGGCCGCGCTGGCGTGATCGCCTTCACCGGCGGCTACCACGGCCGTACCATGATGACACTGGGCCTGACCGGTAAAGTCGTGCCGTACTCCGCAGGCATGGGCCTGATGCCAGGTGGCGTCTTCCGTGCACTGTTCCCGAGCGAGCTGCATGGCGTCAGCGTTGACGATGCCATCGCTTCGGTCGAGCGCATCTTCAAGAACGATGCCGAGCCACGTGACATCGCCGCTATCATCCTCGAGCCCGTACAAGGCGAGGGCGGCTTCCTGCCAGCGCCTAAAGAGCTGATGAAGCGTCTGCGTGCCCTGTGTGACCAGCACGGTATCCTGCTGATTGCCGACGAAGTGCAGACCGGTGCAGGCCGTACTGGCACCTTCTTCGCCATGGAGCAGATGGGCGTTGCGCCTGACCTGACGACCTTCGCCAAGTCCATCGCTGGCGGCTTCCCGCTGGCCGGTGTGTGCGGCAAGGCTGAATACATGGACGCCATTGCACCGGGCGGCCTGGGCGGCACTTATGCCGGTTCGCCAATCGCCTGTGCTGCGGCCCTGGCCGTCATCGATGTATTCGAAGAAGAAAACCTGCTGGACCGCAGCAAGGCCGTGGGCGAGCGCCTGACTGCCGGCCTGCGTGAAATCCAGCAGAAGCACCCGATCATCGGTGACGTGCGTGGCCTGGGTTCGATGATTGCCGTCGAAGTCTTCGAGAAAGGCACTCATGCCCCTAACGCTGCAGCTGTCGCCCAGGTCGTTGCCAAGGCACGCGACAAGGGTCTGATCCTGCTGTCCTGCGGTACCTACGGCAACGTCCTGCGTATTCTGGTGCCGCTGACCGCCGAAGACGCCCTGCTGGACAAGGGCCTGGCCATCATCGAAGAGTGCTTCGCTGAACTCGCTTGATGTAGCTGGCTTTAAAAAAACCCGCTTCGGCGGGTTTTTTCATGTCAGCAATATACAGACGGCAGGCGGCGGCGATGCTCACCCCTGAACGATCTGGTTCTTGCCTTGGCGCTTGGCTTGATACATGGCTGCGTCGGCGCGGGCATACAAGCTGTTCAGGGTGTCATCGTCATCCAATAAACCCGTCAGACCCTGACTCACCGTCACGCTGTAGGTCTGGCCCTCCTGGCCGAAGCTCAGCCGCTGAACCTCCCGCTGCAACCGTTCGGCGATCTGTTCTGCCACTTTGGCCTTACAGCCCGGGAACACCGCGGCAAACTCTTCACCCCCGATCCGGCCGAACAGATCACCTCGGCGCAGTACGGTCCTGCCGCTGTGGGCGATACGCTGCAGCACCTGGTCGCCTTCCTGGTGGCCATAGCTGTCATTGATGTTCTTGAAATCGTCGATGTCCAGAAGCAGGAACGTCAGCGGTGTACCGTCTTCGCGTGCCTTGTCAAACGCCTGCTTGGCGCATTCGAAGAAGTGGCGACGGTTACTGCTCTGGGTCAGGACATCGGTAGTGGCCAGGCGCTGAAGCTCGCCCTCCAGTCGTTTCTTGTCGGTGATGTCTTCGGCAATGCCAACGATGGTTACCCGATCGTTACCTGGCTGCTGGCTGACGTAGCACTTGTCGCTTAACCAGCGCAGTTCGCCATCGCCATTGAGAATGCGGTATTCGCGGTGTTCCACGGAGCCTGTGGACAGTACCTGAGCCAGGCTCTGTTCGGCAAATTCAAGATCATCCGGATAGATGCTGTCGCGCCATACGTTGAAGTCGGCCATGACCCGGCAGACAGGGCGACCGAAGATGCGCTCGAATGCAGGGCTTACGTAGAGCACTTGCCGCGTTTCCCAATCGAAGGCCCACAGTACGGCGTTGACACTTTCGAGCAGCGAACTGAACAACTGCTCACGTTCGCTGAGGCGGGCGACTTCGCTTTGGGCATGCATCAGTGCCAGCAGGGTTTGAGCAGCGTCGGGGGGAGGAGTACCGGGCAGAATCTTGGGATTGTTCTTGGCCATGTGCACAGGGCGCGCTCGACGGGTAAAGGTGCGGCCACCTTCCGGCCGATGTGGGCAGTTCGAGTCGAAACAGAGCAGTGAAGTTCCTGAGCTTACGCCCCAGAACGGGGCGTATCGATCAACGGAGGTCAGGCAGCGGTCGGGCGCAGGGAATAGGTTTTCAACTGTGACGCAAAGTCGCGTAGGGCGTGGATGCCACTGGTCTCGGCCTCATGCACCCAATCCTTCATGGCGGCAAGCATGTCGTGGCCGTTGGCGCTAGTCCGCGCCCAGATCTGCTGCAGGGCCAGGCGTTTCTCGTAAATGGTCTTCAATGCCTGGCTGTGCGCCAGCATGGACTCGATACGGACATGGTGGCGATCCTCCAGCAAGCTGGTCTCGCGGGACAGCAGGCGCTTGGCGCGTCGGAAATGGTGGCTGACCGAGGCATCGACGCGGTCCAGTTCCTGTTTGACCAGCGGGCCGATCACAAGCTTGCGGTACTGGGCCATGATCTGGAAGCGGTTGTTCAGAATGGCCATGGCAGTGTCCATGTCCAGGCTGGCCTTGCCGGCAACGCGGTGGGCGATGGGGGCCACGCGCTGGACCTTGGCCAGCCGCAGCAGGCAGAACAGGCGAATCCACGCCCAGCCCATGTCGAATTCCCAGCGCCTGACCGAAAGTTTGGCCGAGTTGGGGTAGGTGTGGTGATTGTTGTGCAGCTCTTCGCCGCCAATGACGATGCCCCAAGGCACCAGGTTGGTCGCAGCGTCGCGGCATTCGAAATTGCGATAGCCCACGGCATGGCCCAGGCCATTGACTACCCCGGCTGCCCAGAAGGGAATCCACATCATCTGCACGGCCCAGATCGTGATGCCGGCGGTACCGAACAGCAGCAGGTCGATGAGCGCCATCAGCACGATACCGCCCAGCTTGTAGCGGGAGTAGAGGTTGCGTTCGACCCAGTCGTCCGGGCAGTTCTTGCCGTAGATGCGCAGGGTCTCAGGGTTGCGCGCCTCTTCGCGGTAGAGCTCGGCCCCTTTACGAAGCACCGTGCTCAAGCCCTTGTAGACTGGGCTGTGCGGGTCGTCCGGGGTTTCGCACTTGGCGTGGTGCTTGCGATGAACAGCGGTCCATTCACGGGTGTTCTGCGCCGTGGTGAGCCACAGCCAGAAGCGGAAGAAATGCTTGAGCCCGGAATTGAGCTCCAGCGCGCGATGCGCGGAATAGCGATGCAGGTAGACCGTGACGCTGACAATGGTCACATGGGTCATCAACAAAGTGATGCCGACCAGTTGCCAGGCCGACAAGTCGAGCAGGCCGTTGTACCACATAGGTAGAGATACCCTCGAAATTCAGGGGAAAGGTGCGATTATCCCTGGGTCGGGAAATAAAACCAGTCAAAGCTGACCACGCGATGTTTCAGCGGGGCGGCGGTGCCCGGCATGCCTTGGCGCGAGGCCTTTGCAAAGCGGCAACCGCACGTCGGGCAGCAGAAGCTTTATAATCCCCCAACACTTTCCATGGGCAATTCCACCCGACATGTCTGTTTCCGTTCGCGACGCCTTGCGCATGGCTGCGCTCTATGTGGTGCTCTCGATCCTCTGGCTGGTGCTGGCCGAGGTGGTGCTGCACAGCATGACTGAAGACCCCCTGGCCCTGACGGTGGGGCGCCAGATCAACGTCGTGGTCTGGGTGTTGCTCAGCGCCTTGCTGATCTACGTCTCGCGTGTGCGGCTGTTGAACTTCATCGGTGCCGGTGCGCGCCTGCGCGGCGAAGACCGTGAGCGCCTGCGCATGGCCGCCGCGGTGTTCGACTGCACCCTGGAAGGGGTCCTTGTGACCGACCGGCAGGGGGTGATCGTGCACGTCAACCGCGCGTTCATGCGCATCACCGGCTATCAGCAGGATGAGGTCATCGGCCAGCGCCCGAGCAAGTTCAAGTCGGGGCACCATGGTGCCGCGTTCTACCAGCAGATCTACGCGGCCCTGACCGAGACTGGGGAGTGGAGCGGCGAGATCTGGAACCGCCGCAAAAGCGGTGAAATCTATCCTCAATGGCAAACCATTCGCGCCATTCGCGACGACGAAGGCGAACTGAGCCATTACGTGGCGGTATTCAGTGACATCAGCGCCATCAAGCATTCGGAGCAGGAGCTGGCCTACCTGGCCCACCATGATCCCCTGACCGACCTGCCCAATCGCCTGTTATTCACCGACCGGGTCCAACAGGCGTTGGCTGCGGCCCAGGCCAAGAAGCGCGGTTGTGCGCTGCTGCTTCTGGATCTCGATCATTTCCAAAGCATCAACGACGGGCTGGGTCATACGATCGGCGATCAGTTGCTTAAGTTGGTGGGCGCCCGCCTGGGCGAAGTGGTGAGCAGCGGGGTCACCCTGGCGCGCCTGGGCGGCGACGAGTTCGGCGTCCTGGCCGAGCACTGCCAGGACCTGGGGCAGGCGGCAAAGCTGGCCCAGCGCATCATCGAACGCATGCGCGAGCCCTTCCTGTTCGAGGGCCATCGCTTGTTCATCAGCGTCAGCGCAGGCATCAGCCTGTTCCCAAGCGACGCCCTGAGTGCCGAGCAGTTGCTGCGCAATGCCGATTCGGCGCTGTACAAGGCCAAGACCAACGGTCGCGCCTGCTACGCCCTGTACACCGAGGAGCTGACAGCGCACGCCCAGTTGCGCGTGGAAACGGCCGGGGAATTGCGCCGCGCCCTCGAGCAGGATGAGCTATGCGTGTTCTATCAACCGGTGCAGGACCTGGCCTCGGGCAGCCAGGTGGGGGTCGAGGCGCTGGTCCGCTGGCAGCATCCCCAGCGGGGCCTGGTGGCACCGGGCGAATTCATTCCGATTGCCGAACGCACCGGTCTGATTGCCGAAATCGATGCCTGGGTGCTACGCCAGGCGTGCCTGCAGATGGTGCGCTGGCAGCAGGAAGGCCGCCCACTGGCATTCGTGGCCGTGAACATCTCGAGCCGGCTGTTTGGCCAGCATGAGTTGTACCGGCAGGTGGCCGATGTGCTGCATGAAACAGGCCTGGCGCCAGCGCTGCTTGAGCTGGAGGTCACGGAAAGTGCGGTGATGGAGGACCCGGAAGTGGCCCTGGAGCAGCTTCACCGTCTGCGCGAGCTGGGGGTAACCCTGGCCATCGATGATTTCGGCACTGGGTATTCCTCGCTGCTACGTCTCAAGCGCATGCCCGTGCAAAAGCTCAAGATCGACCAGGGCTTCGTGACCGGGCTGCCGTGCGATGAGGATGATGTCGCCATCGTGCGTGTGATCATCGCCCTGGCCCGCAGCATGGGCATGCAAGTGCACGCCGAAGGCATCGAGCAGCAGGAGCAGGCCAGCTTTCTGTTGCAGGAGCAGTGCCAGCTGGGGCAGGGCTACTGGTTCGGCCGGCCGGTCGCCGCAAAGGACCTGCGCTGGGAATGAGGCCAGGGGCTGGCTTGGCGCCAGCCCTTCGCCTTCGCTCATCGCTTGTTCAACCCTCGGGCCAGCCGATCGCCACCCAGCTGGATCAGTGCCACCAGAGCCACCAGCATGGCGATCACCGTCAACATGATCTGGCTGTCGAAGCGCTGGTATCCATAGCGGTAGGCGATGTCCCCCAACCCTCCGGCACCGATGGCGCCCGCCATGGCGGATGAATTGATCAGCGTCACCAAGGTGATGGTGAAGCCGCCGACGATGCCTGGCAGGGCTTCTGGCAGCAGCACGTGCCAGACGATGTGCCAGCGTCGGCACCCCATGGCCTGCGCCGCCTCCACCAGGCCGTGGTCGACCTCTCGCAGGCTGACTTCGGCGATGCGGGCGAAAAAGGGCGTGGCCGCGATGGTAAGGGGCACGATGGCCGCCCAGACGCCATAGGTTGTGCCGACTACCCACCGCGTAAAGGGGATCAGGGCAACCATCAGGATCAGAAACGGCACCGAGCGAAACAGGTTGACGAACGCGCCCAGCACCCGGTTGAGCAGCGGCGCCGCATAGATGCCGCCCTTGTCGCTGGTCACCAGCATGACGGCCATCGGTACGCCCACCAGCAAGGCGATCAGCGAAGAAACGCCCACCATCAGCAGCGTGTCGAGCAAACCCTCCAGCAGACGATCAACCCACATGGCCCAGCACCTCCACATCTTCGGCCCAGCGCCGACTGCGTTCCAGGAGGCGGTTGGCGTCATGAGGCGAGTGCTGCACCGACACGATCAGTTGCGCCAGGATATGCGCGCCGATGGATTGCACACCCCCCTGCAGCAACCGCACGCGTCCGCCCAACTCGGCGAACAATGCCGACAGATCGGGCTCGCCGAAGGCTGTCAGCTTCAGCACGATGGCGCTGTCGGGGCTCGATGGCGCAGCCTTGATGTTCGCGGTCAAGGCCTCTGGCAAGGTCGGTTGCAGGGGCGCCAGCAACGTGCGCGTGGTGGCGTGCCGCGCCGCGCCGAACACCTGCCAGACCTCGCCCTGCTCGACCAATTGGCCACGCTCCAGTACCGCAACCCGATGGCAGGTGTCGCGCACCACGGCCATTTCATGGGTGATCAGCACGATGGTCAGGCCCAGGCGTTGGTTGATGTCGCGTAGCAGTTGCAGGATTGAGGCGGTAGTCTCCGGGTCCAGCGCCGAGGTCGCTTCGTCGCACAGCAGGATACTTGGGTCATGCACCAGAGCGCGGGCAATGCCCACGCGCTGCTTCTGGCCGCCCGACAACTGCGCAGGGTAAACGTGATGCTTGTCCTCGAGGCCAACCAGTTGCAGCAGCTCGCGCACCTTGTGCTGGCGCTGCGCTTTGGCGACGCCGGCCACCTTCAGGGGTAGCTCGACGTTCTGCCATACGGTCTTGGCTGACATCAGGTTGAAGTGCTGGAAAATCATGCCGATGCTTCGGCGCAACCCCACCAGTGCGTCCTCGTCGTAGCTGGCAATGTCCGCCTGCTCGATCAGCACTCGGCCTTGCGTAGGCTGTTCCAACCGGTTGATGGCGCGCAGTAGCGACGACTTACCCGCCCCGCTGCGGCCGATGATGCCGAAGATTTCACCGCGCTGGATGTTCAGATCGATGCCTTGCAGGGCTGGCTGGCTCTGGCCTGGATACGTCTTGCCCAGCCCGATGAACCGCACATGGGCGTGGTTGACGTCAGGGCGCAGGTCCAAGTGTTCAGCCTGACGGGGTGGTGCAGGGGACTCGAGTGCTCGCCGTGCAGTGGACTGGCTCATCGCTGTCACTCCCAACCGGCCTGGTAGAGCGTGCCATGAGCCTTGTCCAAGGCCGCACGTACAGCGGGCGAGTGCTGGTAGATGTCGACGAACTTGGCCAGGCGAGGGTCATCTTTGCTTTGTGGGCGAATAACGAACTGAATCACGTATTCCTTGTTCTCCAGGCCATCGAAAAGCAGGGCCGAGGTGGCGTCAAAACTGTTGGCCAGCCGAATGTAGGCGGGGTAGCCCTGCACCAGGTCCGCGTCGTCATACGCCCGTACCAGCTGGACCGCTTCGACCTGAATGATCCTGAGCTTTTTCGGGTTGGCCGTGATGTCCTGTTCGGTGGCCTTGTAGCCCACACCCGGTTTGAGCGTGATCAAGCCAGCCTTGGCCAGCAATTGCAGGCCGCGTCCGCTGTTGATCGGGTCGTTGGCGATGGCGACGCTGGCACCTTCGGGCAGGTCGACGAAGCTTTTATAACGCTTGGAATACAGGCCCACGTTGTTGATGATGCCTGGGGCGTAGGGCACCAGATCGAAACCGGCAGCAGCCTTGGCGTTTTCCAGAAAGGGAATGTGCTGGAAGTAGTTCACGTCGATGTCGCCACTGTTGAGGCTGACATTGGGGGCTATCCAGTCGCTGAATTCGATCAGCTTCACCTCGAGCCCTTGCTTGTGCGCCTCTTCGACGGCGGCTTCCAGCGGGATGGCGAAGGCTGAGGTGGTGCCGACCTTAAGCGGCTCATCGGCCAGGGCTGCGCTGGAGAAGCCCAAGGCAATCGCGACGGCCGCAACGGGACGAAATAGTTTTTCAAGCATGGTGCAAGGCTCCAGTCGAGGCGGGGGCAGGCGCAAAGCGGTAGGTCGAGCCAGGGTGATCGGCTGGCAAGTAGGGATGGTCGGTTGCGAACAGCTTTTCGCGCAGCGTGCCGCCGGCGTAGGCGGTCTTGTAGCGGCCGCGCGCCTGTAGCGGCGGAATCACCAGGTCGATGAAGTCCTCAAAGCTTTCCGGTGTGACGGTGCGGGTCAGGTTGAAGCCGTCCAGGCCGGTTTCGTCGGCCCATGCGATCAGCTCATCAGCCACCTGCTCGGGGTCGCCGACCAAGGTGACGTAGCGACCGCCCAAGGCGTGCTGTTGCAGCAGGCGGCGTCGGGTCCAGGCGTTTTCCTGCAGTTGGCGGGTGGCCGACTGGATGGCGTTGCCTTGGGTAAAGGCAATCGGCTCGTCCAGATCGAAGGCCGCAAAGTCGATGCCGGTGGAGGCGGCAAAGTGCGCGACGCCGGCTTCGGGGCTGGCATGGCGCAGGTATTCGGCGTGCTTGGCCAGGGCTTGTCGCTCGGTGGGCGCCACGATCACCGTAATGCCCATGAAAACCTTGACTGCCATTGGGTCGCGACCCGCAGCCCTGGCAGCGGCGCGCACCTTGTCCACCTGGGCGCGGGTTGAAGCCTTGTCCTGGCCGCTGATGAACACGCACTCGGCATGGTTGCCCGCAAACGTCAGGCCGCGCGGCGAGCTGCCAGCCTGGAACAGTACCGGCGTACGTTGTGGCGACGGCTCGCACAGATGATAGCCTTCGACATCGTAGAACTCTCCGTGGTGATGGACCTTGCGCACTTTGTCGGGGCGCGCGTAGATGCGTTGTCCGCGGTCAGCCAGCACGGCATCGTCGGCCCAGCTTCCCTCAAGCAGTTGGTACAGCACCTTGAGGTATTCATCGGCCTGGTCGTAGCGACGGTCATGCTCAGGCTGCTGGGTCAGGCCCATGGCGCGCGCAGCGCTGTCCAGATACCCAGTGACGATGTTCCAGCCGACTCGGCCATTGCTCAAGTGATCCAGGGTCGAGAGACGGCGTGCAAACAGATAAGGTGCTTCATACGTGAGGTTGGCCGTGAGGCCGAAACCGAGATTGCGGGTGACGGCGGCCATGGCAGACACCAGCAGCAGAGGGTCGTTGACCGGCAACTGGATGGATTCCTTTAACGTTACGTCCAGCGACTGGCCGTAGACATCGTAGGTGCCGACGATGTCGGCGATGAACAGACCGTCGAACAGGCCCCGTTCCAGCAGACGCGCCAAATCGGTCCAGTATTTGAGGGTCTTGTACTGGGTCGACGTATCGCGCGGGTGCGTCCACAGGCCATGGTTGATATGCCCCACGCAGTTCATATTGAAGGCATTGAGCAGGATCTGCCGGGCCATCAGATGGTCCCCCGGCGCGGTGGGTTTTGCTCGTTGAGGTAGTAGTTGCCGATGGCGTGGTATTTCCAGCGCACCGGGTCGTGCAATGTGTGTACCCGGGCGTTGCGCCAGTGGCGGTCGAGATTGTGTTCGGCCAGCGTGGCCTGACTGCCACTGAGCTCGAACAACGTGGTGCCGGCGGACAGGGCTATTTCCGTGCTGATGGCCCGTGCCTCTGCTACGGCAATGGAGGCCGCGGCTACGGTTTCGGCCGTGCTGTCGTCACGCGCGCTGTCCAGGTAGTGGCCTGCGCGTTCGAGCAAGGCTTCGGCAGCGTGCAAGCGGATAGCCAGCTGCCCGAAGCTCTTGACGGTCAACGGATCGTCGCTCGCCTGGTCCACGCCTGAGTCCACCCATGGCCGGCTGCGGGTCCGCACGAAATGCAAGGCGTCCTCATAGGCTGCCCGGGCGATGCCGGTATCGATGGCGGCATGAAGAATCTGCGCCAGCGGGCCTACCGGGGTGGGGCGATCGAACACGCTCTGGAACGGCACGACGTCCTGTGCGCTGACGGGGACGTTATCGAACACCACCGAACCGCTGCCGGTGGTGCGCTGGCCGAAGCCACTCCAGTCGTCGATCACCTGCAGGCCGGGGCTGTCGGCAGGCACGAATGCCAGGTGCTGGACGCCTTGGTCATCGACCACCGAGGTGGGTATGCGCTGGGCGTATAGCGCGCCAGTGGCGTAGAACTTGCGACCATTGATGCGAAAGCCATCGCCTTCGCGGCTCAGGCGTGTGGTGCGCTCATTGGCTGTCTTGGTGCCCAGTTCTGCCAGGGCATTGCCGAACCGCCGGCCTGCCAGCACTTCGGCGTACAGACGCTGCTGCTGTTCGGGCGTGCCGTTTACCCGCAGCACTTCCAAGGCATAAAAATGGTTTTGCGGAATCTGCCCGAGCGAGCCGTCGGCCTGCGCGATGATGGCGATGACCTTGGCCAGGGTGACGTTGGATACGCCCGCCCCGCCGTAGGCCTTGGGTACGCTGATACCCCATAGGCCCGAGCGTGTGAACAGCGCCAGCTCAGGGTGTGGCAGACGCCGCTCACGGTCGCGCACCGCGCTGTCGGGGCGTAGCTGGCGGGCGATGTCCAAGGCAACGGCCAAGGCTTCGCCGTCGCTGGTAATGATGCGTGTGGTCATGGTGTGTCTCCGGTGCCCCGGACCGCGCAGCGGTCCTGCAGGCTACCCATCAGATCCAGGAGTGCCGCGCGGGCAGGGTGCCGTTGAGGTGGTACGCGCCAACTGCGTGGTATTTCCAGCGCACCGGGTCGTGCAGGGTGTGCACGCGGGCGTTACGCCAGTGGCGGTCGAGGTTGAACTCGGCCAGGGTCGCGCGGCTGCCAGCCAGTTCGAACAGTTTCTCGCTGGCCTGCAGGGCAATCTCGGTGGTCAGTACCTTGGCCTCGGCCACCGCAATCGACGCACGGGCAGCCGACTCGGCATCCACCGGTGCTGCGTTGACCTCGTCCAGCACCTGCCCGGCCCGGCGCAGCAGCGCCTCGGCGGCATGCAGTTCAAGCTTCAGGCGGCCGATGTCGGCGATGACATAGAGGTCGTCGCTGGCGCGCTCTACCTGGGCTTCGACCCATGGGCGCGACTTTGTGCGCACGAAAGCAATGGCGTCATCGATGGCGGCCTCGGCAATGCCTGCGTCGATGGCCGCCTGGATGAGCTGCGAGGCGGCGCCCTGGGTATTGGGTACCTCCCGCTGACGCCAGTTGTCGATAACCAGGTCTGCCTCTACCGGAACGTCATCGAGCAGTACTGTTCCGCTGGCCGTGGTGCGCTGACCAAACCCCGACCAATCGTCGACGATGCGTAACCCGGGGGTGCCGCGGCGCACGAAGGCCAGGCGCTGGCGACCTTCCTCGTCCAGCGCCTTGACCGCCACCCAGTGGGCGAACAACGCGCCGGTGGAGTAGAACTTCTCGCCACTGATGCGATAGCCGTCACCTGCGCGGTTGATCCGTGCCTTGAGGGTGAGGGTGTCCTTGGTTCCGCGCTCAGGGCCTGCATTGCCGATTCGCCAGCCGTCCAGCACGCTGCGAAACAGCACTGCCTGTTGCGCCGGCGTGGCTGTCAGGCGCAGCAGTTGCAGCATGCCGAACTGGTTCTGCGGGATCTGCCCCAGCGCAGGATCGGCAGCGCTGATCAGGCGGAACACTTCGGCCACGGTTTCGAACGACACATCAGGGCCGCCGTAGGCCTTCGGAACGCTGATGCTCCCCAGGCCACTGCGGGTAAACAATTCGATTTCGGCCCAGGGCAGTTCGCGTTGCTGATCCCGACGGGCAGCCTGTTCGCGCGCGACAGCGGCGACTTCACGTGCAGCTTGCAGCGCTTGGGCATCGCTGTGCAGAACCTTGGCTGGCAGCAAGGGCGGTGCACTGTCGAGCACGCTGCGGGAGGCAATAAGGGCTTGGCTGGACATCAGTGCCGCTCCTTGGCTGCACTCAATGCCCTGGCGTTATGCACTGGGGTGATGGTGATCCTGACCATTGCTGACCTCACATGTGGGTTATGCCGCTACAGCTGATCGCGACAGACGTATGCTGGTCCGGTGGTCCGGTGTATATACCGTAAGGGTTTATAAAATATTTATGAACTAACGCTTTGGAATATATATAGAAGCGCGTCGCCTGCCCCCAGGCGACATGCATTCAGGCGTGAGCTGAGTGACGTACGGGCTACTACAGCGCGGGCTGGCTTTGCAGGCTTACTCAGAAGCAGCCGTGCCCAGAAACTTGCGCAGGAATTGCCGCGTTCGCTCCTGTTGCGGGGCCGCGAACAACGCCTTGGCCTCACCTTGCTCCACTACCACACCCTTGTCGAAGAAGATGACCCGGTTAGCCACGTCGCGAGCGAAGCTCATTTCATGGGTAACGATGATCATGGTGCGTTTTTCTTCCGCCAGGCTGCGAATGGTCGCCAGGACTTCGCCTACCAGTTCCGGGTCCAGCGCCGAGGTGGGTTCATCGAACAGAATCACCTCCGGCTCCATGGCCAGGGCACGGGCAATGGCCACCCGTTGCTGCTGGCCCCCGGACAGGCGACGTGGATAGGCGTCTTCCTTGCCTGCCAGGCCCACCTTGGCCAATAGACGCCGGCCAAGGTCCACCGCTTGGTCGCGCGGTGTTTTCTTGACGATCACCGGCCCTTCGATGACGTTCTCCAAGGCCGTGCGGTGGGGAAACAGGTTGAAGTTCTGGAACACAAACCCAGCTTGTTGGCGCAGGCGACGTATGGCGCTGTGTTGCGGGCCGAGGGGGCGGTTGGCGTCGATGCTGATGGCGCCGATCTTGATTTGCCCGGCATCGGGCGTTTCCAGCAGGTTCAAGCACCGCAGGAAGGTGGTCTTGCCCGACCCGCTGGGGCCGATTATCGCTACCACTTCACCCGGCTGCACCGTCACATCGATGCCATCGAGCACGGTCTGGCCCTTGAAGCGTTTGGTCAGGCCTTTGACTTCGATCATGCTCAGTGCTCCTGGTCATGTTGGTTGACCCGCGCTTCCATGCGGTTCTGGAAGTAGGCCAGGATGCTGCACAGCACCCAGTAGACCACGGCCACTGCCACATACATGGTGAACACCTCGAACGTACGTGCTGTGATCAGCTGGGCCTGACGGAACAGTTCCGGCACCTGGATGGTGGCGGCCAGCGCGGTGTCCTTGACCAGCGAGATGAAGCTGTTACCCAACGGCGGCAACGCGGTGCGCAGCGCCTGGGGCAGTATCGCCCGGCGCATGGCTTGTACGCGGGTCATGCCGATGCTGGCCGCTGCTTCCCACTGCCCACGGTCGATCGAAGAGATCGCGGCGCGCAGGATCTCGCAGATGTAGGCGGCCATGTTCAATGACAGCCCGATCAGCGAGGCGGGGATCGGGTCGAGCTCGATGCCGATCTGGGGCATGCCGAAGTAGATGACGAACAGCTGCACCAGCAGGGGCGTGCCTCGGAAGAACGATACGTATATCCGTGCCAGCCAGTTGAGCGGCAGCACTTTGGACAAACGCATCAACGCCAGGGCAAAGCCCAGCACCAATCCGAAAAACATGCCCCCTACGCTGAGCAGCACGGTGTAACCCGCACCCTTGAGCAGGAAGGGTGCGGAGTCGGCGACCAGTTGCAGGCTTTCAGCGATCATCGGGTGACGTCAGCACCGAAGTACTTTTCGGACAGCTTGGCCAGGGTCCCGTCCGCCTTGAGCTTGTCGATGGCCGTGTTGATGGCGGCCAGCAGTTCAGGTTCGCCCTTGCGCATGGCAACCCCGCTCTCCAGTCGCGAGAAGGCATCGCCCGCCAGTTGTGTGTCCTTGGCTTTCTGGGCGTATTCAAGCGCAGCCAGGCGGTCGATCAGGATGGCATCGATGCGGCCATTGCGCAGGTCTGCAAACTTGCTGGGGTCGTCCTCATAGGTCCGCACTTCGGCCTTGGGCACATCCTGCTTGACCCATTGCTCGTAGTTGGTACCCAGGCCTACACCGACTTTCTTGCCTGCCAGGTCCTGAGCGCCCTTGATGCCGAGCTGGTCAGCCTTCTTCTTCAGCACCAGCGCCTGGATACCCGAGACGGTGTAGGGTTCGGAGAAATCGTATTTCTTCTTGCGCTCTTCGGAGATGGTGACCTGGTTGACGACGATGTCCAGCCGCTTGGACTCCAGCGCAGCCAGGATACCGTCCCATTTGGTCGGCTGGATCTTGGCCTTCACGCCCAGTTCCTTGGCCAGCAATTCGGACAGCTCGACTTCGAAGCCGGTCAGCTTGCCGTTTTCATCCTGGAAGCTGAACGGCGGGTAGGTGCCTTCGAGGCCGACGCTGATCACGCCTTTTTCCTGGATGGTCTTCAACTCTTCGCCGGCAAAGGCCTGGCCAAGCAGGCCCGTGCCCAGCAACAGGGCCAGGCTGGCATTGAGTAGCGGTTTGGCGAACTTCGACATGTCTGAGCCCCGAGCGTGTTGTGAATGAAGTGATGGCGACTATAGGGTTGGATGCGCAACGCAGGAAATAGTCAAAAATTATCGCACCTTGCCTATTTATGCGTTTGGAAATTGTCCATTGATCTTGAGGGTAGGCGAGGACGGCATGGCTGTCATCGCCCTTGCCTTGCGATGCAGTGCAAAGAGGTAGAGATGAGGGCCTGGTCCACGGGCTTGCCCGTAGAATGACGGCATCGACAACAGAACAGATAGCCTAAAAGGCAGGAGAACACACCGTGAGCGAACAACCCGCCTCCGGGCACTGGCAACTGCAGGGGATCGTGGCCGGCTTGCGCGGTGCCCGTGAGCAATGGCGCACCCGCAATGGCCGCAGCAGCGGCGAGCAAGGTGGCCGGGAACTGCCCTCGCGCGAAGCGGTACGACAGATCCTCGAACAGCTCTGCGGCGCGTTGTTCCCTATGCGTCTCGGCCCGGTGGACCTGCGCGAGGAGAGCGAGGATTTTTATGTCGGCCATACCCTGGACGCCGCGCTCAATGCGTTGTTGGTGCAGGCACGCCTGGAACTGCGCTACGCCGCCCGGCAAGGCAAGGAGGACCTGGCGGGTGTCGATGCCCATGCCCTGAAGCTGATCCAGGGCTTTGCCGCGGCGCTGCCAGGCATGCGTGTGCTGCTCGATACCGACGTGCTGGCGGCCTATCACGGCGATCCGGCGGCGCGCAGTGTCGATGAGGTGTTGCTGTGCTATCCCGGCATCCTGGCGATCATCCACCACCGTCTGGCCCATCACCTGTACACGGCCGGGCTGCCATTGTTGGCACGGATCAGTTCGGAGCTGGCGCATTCGGCGACGGGTATCGATATTCATCCCGGGGCTCAGATCGGCCCAAGCTTCTTCATCGACCACGGTACCGGCGTGGTCATCGGCGAAACTGCGATCATCGGCGAGCGCGTGCGGATTTATCAGGCGGTGACCCTTGGCGCCAAGCGCTTCCCGAGCGATGAGTCCGGCACGTTGCACAAGGGCTTGGCCCGTCACCCGATCGTCGAGGACGACGTGGTGATCTATGCCGGCGCCACCGTGTTGGGGCGTATCACCATCGGGCAGGGTTCCACCATCGGTGGCAACGTGTGGTTGACGCGTAGCGTACCGCCGCACAGCAACATCACCCAGGCCAACCTGCAGCTCGATTGCCAGGATAAACAGTGATCCTAGGCGTGCCTTGGGCAGGCACCAGACCGTTAAATGCCCCTTCGCAGGGGCAAGTCAGGCTGGCCGAAGGGTGCTTCCAGGGCATTACCAATCGGCGCTTCAATTCGCAATGAGGCTCAAACCATGTTTAACTTGAACGCTTGTTCAATTAAAAAAACGCTGGTCCGCTGCCGGTGTTCATCAGGAGGATTCCTTTGCTGAACCCGTTAATTATGCGTCTTTCGTCCTTTGACGAGGTGCACACGCGATGAGTGCACCGACCCCTTCGCTTGCCCCTGGCAAGATCCGCATGAACCCTCCGGTGTTCTATTTCGCGGCAAGTTTCATTCTTATCTTCGGCCTTGTGGTCATTACCAATCCGCAAAGTGCGGGCCAGTGGTTGCTGGCGGCGCAGAACTGGGCTGCCAACACGGTAGGCTGGTACTACATGCTGGCAATGACGCTGTACCTGGTCTTCGTGGTGGTCACCGCCGTATCGGGCTACGGCAAGATCAAGCTCGGTGCCGACCACGACGAACCCGAATTCAGCTACCTGTCGTGGGCGGGCATGCTGTTTGCTGCGGGGATAAGCATCACGCTGTTCTTCTTCTGCGTCTCCGAACCGCTTACCCACATGTTGCAACCACCCCAGGGTGAAGGGGGCACGGTTGAGGCGGGCCGGCAGGCAATGCAGATCCTGTTCCTGCATTGGGGCCTGCATGGTTGGGGCGTCTTTGCCTTCGTCGGCATGGCGCTGGCCTATTTCGCCTACCGGCACAATCTGCCGCTGGCCTTGCGCTCTGCGCTCTATCCGTTAATCGGCAAGCGCATCAACGGGCCTATCGGCTATGCGGTCGACGGCTTCGGCATCATCGCCACGGTGTTCGGCCTGGGGGCCGACATGGGCTTTGGCGTGCTGCACCTCAATGCCGGCCTGGATTACCTGTTCGGCATCAGCCACAGCCAGTGGGTGCAGGTGGTGCTGATCACGCTGATGATGGGCGCGGCGGTGGCCGTGGCAGTAGCCGGTGTGGAAAAAGGCGTACGGGTGATGAGCGACATCAACCTGTTCCTGGCCTGTGCGCTTTTGCTCTTCGTGCTGTTCGCAGGCCCCACCCAGCACCTGTTCAACACCCTTATCCAGAACCTGGGCGACTATTTGGGCGCCTTGCCGCGCAAGAGCTTCGATGTCTATGCCTATGGCGATAACCGTGAGTGGCTGGGCGGCTGGACGGTGTTCTACTGGGCCTGGTGGATCGCATGGGCGCCATTCGTGGGCTTGTTCATCGCGCGCATCTCCCGTGGGCGGACCATTCGCGAGTTCGTCTTCGGTGTGCTGCTGATTCCGCTTGGCTTCACCCTGGCGTGGATGTCGATCTTCGGCAACAGCGCACTGGACCAGGTCATCAATCACGGCATGACCGCATTGGGCCAGGCCGCGTTGGACAACCCGTCGATGAGCCTGTACCTGCTGCTGGAGACCTATCCGTGGAGCAAGGCGGTGATCGCCATGACGGTGTTCGTCAGCTTCGTGTTCTTCGTGACATCGGCAGACTCCGGTACCGTGGTGCTGTCCACGCTGTCGGCCACCGGCGGCGATGCCGACGAGGACGGCCCGAACTGGCTGCGCATCTTCTGGGGTGCCATGACGGCGCTGGTGACCAGTGCCTTGCTGTTCGCCGGCAGCATCGATTCGCTGAAGTCGGCGGTGGTGCTCACCTCGTTGCCCTTCTCGCTGATCCTGTTGTGCATGATGTGGGGGCTGCACAAGGCCTTCTACCTGGAGTCGCAGCGCCAGATCGCGCAGATGCATTCGCTGGCTCCCTTCGCCCAGTCGCGCCGAGGCCGTGGGGGTTGGCGCCAGCGCCTGAGCCAGGCCGTGCATTTCCCTTCGCGGGACGAGGTGTACCGGTTCATGGACGATGTGGTGCGCCCGGCCATCGCCGATGTGCGTGAGGTGTTCGAGCAGAAAGGGCTGGTGCTGATCACCCAGGACGACCCGAGCCATGACAACGTCAGCTTGAAAGTCGGCCATGGCGATGAGCAGCCGTTCATCTACCAGGTGCAGATGCGCGGTTACTTCACGCCCTCGTTCGCCCGTGGTGGCCTGGGTGCCCATGAGTTGAAGAACCGCCGCTATTACCGGGCGGAGGTCTACCTCAGCGAAGGCAGCCAGAATTACGACCTGGTGGGCTACAGCAAGGAGCAGATCATCAACGACATCCTCGACCAGTACGAACGGCACATGCAGTTCCTGCACCTGGTGCGCTGACCCTCCGCGCCAGACCAGCCCTGAAAAGGCGAACCACCAGGTTCGACCTTTCAGGGCTGGGGCATCGGCCATCCCTCTCGTTAATAGGGCGCATCGCCCAGGATCGTTGCCCTGTGCATCACCCGCCGGCTTGGCCGGTAGTCATCCACCGCGTAGTGCTGGGTGACGCGGTTGTCCCAGAACGCCACGTCGTTTTCCTGCCAGCGCCAGCGGATCGTGAACTCCGGCCGGGTGGCGTGGGCGAAGAGCAGCTTGAGCAGCGCTTCGCTTTCCAGCTCGCTCAGCTCATTGATGCGTGTGGTAAACCCCTCGTTGACGAACAGTGCCTGGCGCCCACTCACCGGGTGCGTGCGCACCACCGGATGCGACAGCGGCGGGTTCTCGCGCCGGGTCTGCTCCCAGCGCGCCAGCTCCTGTGGCGTGGTGCCAAAGCGCTCCAGCGGGAATGACTTGGTGAAGTCGTGGGTCGCCGTCAGCCCGACCAGCATCGCCTGCAGTGGCGCTGACAATCCCTCGAAGGCTGCAATGCCACTGGCCCACAGGGTATCGCCGCCATAGGCCGGCAACTGCTTGGCACTGAGCACTGCGCCCAGGGCCGGTGTCGGTAGGAAGGTCACGTCGGTGTGCCAGACGGCATTGTCTCGGACGTCGATGACCGCAGTATCGAGCACCAGCACCTGGGGCGTGCCGGGTACGTTGGGGTAGATGGGGTGGATATGCAGGTCGCCAAAGCGGGCGGCAAAACGCGCCTGCTGGACGGGGGTGATGGGCTGGTCGCGGAAGAACAGCACCTGGTGGCGAAGCAACGCGTGCTCGATGGCATCGCGCACCTCGTCGCTGATGTCGCGGGCAAGGTCCACGCCGCTGATCTGTGCGCCCAGCGCCGGGCTGAGTGGGGTAATGGTCAGGCTCATGTCGGTCTCTTGAGGCAGGCGCCCTGGCGGGCGCACGAGCGGTAGGGTTCAGTGGCTTTGCCCGTGCCAGGGCACCAGTCGGCGTTGCAGCGCGCGCAGGCTCATCTCCAGCGCGAAAGCGATCAGCGCGATCAGCAGGATGCCCAGCACCACCACATCGGTGACCAGAAACTGCGCGGCCGACTGCACCATGAAGCCAAGGCCGCTGGTGGCGGCGATCAGTTCGGCCGCCACCAGCGTCGACCAACCGACGCCCAGGCCAATCCGAATGCCCGTCAGAATGTCGGGCAGCGCGCTTGGCAAAATCACGTGGCGAATCAGCTGGACCCTGGTCGCGCCCAGCGATTGCGCGGCCCGCAGCTTGGCAGGGTCGGTGGTGCGCACACCCGTGGCAGTGGCGATGGCGATGGGCGCGAAGATCGCCAGGTAGATGAGCAGCACCTTCGACAACTCGCCGATCCCGCACCAGATGACGATCAGCGGCAAGTAGGCGAGCGGGGGGATGGGCCGGTAGAACTCGATCAACGGGTCGAAAATGCCCCGTGCCACCCGGCTATACCCAATGGCGATACCCACCGGAATGGCCGTGAACACCGCAGCCAGCAATGCCGTGCCGATACGCCCGAGGCTGGCGCCAAGGTGCTGCCACAGGCTGGCGTCCATGTAGCCCTGGGTAAGCAAGACCCAGGCTTTGGCCATGATGTCAGCAGGTGAGGGCAGAAACAGGGGCTCGACCCACCCGGCGGCCGTGACCAGCCACCAGGTCAACACCAGGCTGGCCAGGGTCAATGCGCTGATCCAGCGGGTGGGCAGCAGACGAGCCCGGCGGGCGGCAGGTGCTGATTGAACAGTGGGCTCACTGGCCGCTGGCATATCAAGGCTGCTCATGCGCGCTCCGGGGATTGACGGTGGGAAAAGACCCGGGCCAGCACATGCTCGCGAGCCTCGATGAAGCGCGGGTCGGACTTGATCGCCCGCGGCGACTCGCCGTTGGCGTAACGCTGGCCGAAGTCCAACTCAAGCCGCTCGACGATGCGCCCTGGGTTGGGTGCGAGCAACACCAGTTCAGTGGCGAGAAACACGGCCTCCTCAATGTCATGAGTGATCAGCAATACGGGTTTGTCGGTGCGCTGCCAGATATCCAGCAGCAGCGTCTGCATGTGCTCGCGGGTGAACGCATCCAGGGCACCGAACGGTTCATCCATCAGCAGTACGCCAGGGTCGGCTGCCAATGCACGGGCCAGGCCCACGCGCTGCTTTTGGCCGCCTGAAAGCTGCCATATGCGCCGCTCGGCGAAATCCGCAAGGTCGACCAGGGCAAGCATCTCGCGTGCCTTGGCTTCACGTGCCGCGCGTGGCACACCGGCCAGTTCCAGGCCAAAGGCGACATTGCCCAGCACGTTCTGCCAGGGCAGCAGGGCATCGTCCTGAAAGACCACGCCACGCTCGGCACCTGGCCCCTGCACAGGAGCGCCGTCGAGCGTGATGCGTCCCGCGCTGGGACTGACGAATCCTGCGACCAGGTTCAGCAGCGAGGTCTTGCCACTGCCTGAGGGCCCGAGCGCCACCAGCAATTGCCGCGGCCCTAGGCTCAGCGTGATGTTGGCCAGCACCGGGCTCGCGGCACCCGGGTACTGTGCGCTGATGCGCTCCAGTTCAAGCAAGGCCATGTCAGGCTCCTGTGGTTGTCTGCAAATTCAGTGGGGGAGGTACTGGGCACTGACGTAAGGGCTGTAGTCCGGCAGTACGGCCTCGACCTTGCCTTGTTGCTTGAGGAACGTGGCCGTGTCGGTCAGGGCCTGGGTAGTAGGCGTGCCCAGGGCGCTGGCCTGGTCTGCGGCCAGCGGGTAGACGTTGCCTTGCAGCAACACCGGGATGTCCGAAGGCTTGGCGCCGGACAGCTTGGCCAACTTGGCGACGTTGTCCTGGTTCGCCAACCAGGCTTGCGGATCCTTTCGGTAATCTGCATACGCCTCTAGGGTGACCTGCGCGAAAGCCCTGACCACGTCGGGGTGCTTGGAGGCGAAGTCTTTGCGCACGATCCAGGCGTCGAAGGTGGGGGCCCCTACCTTGGCCAACTCGCCCGAGGTGATCAGCACCTTGCCGCTTTCCTTTGCCACGCCCAGCGCAGGGTCCCACACATAGGTCGCGTCGATGTCGCCACGTTTCCATGCCGCGATGATCGCTGGCGGTGCCAGGTTGATGATCTGCACCTTGGCAGGATCGATGTTCCAGTGCTTGAGCGCTGCCAGCAGGCTGTAGTGCCCGGTCGACACGAAGGGTACGGCGACTTTCTTGCCCACCAGATCCTGAGGGGTCTTGATCGCGTCGCGCACCACCAAGGCTTCGCCAGCCCCGATCTGCGTGGCGATCAAAAACGTCTCGATCGGCAGCTTGCGGGTTGCGGCGGCTGCCAATGGGCTGGAGCCCAGGTAGCCGATCTGCACATCCCCACTGGCAACGGCGGTGATTACATCGGCCCCGTTGTCGAACTTGCGCCAGTCGATGCTGGCTTTGGTCGCCGTCTCATAGTCGCCATCGACTTGCGCCACCTTGGCAGGATCGACCGTTGTTTGATAGGCCACCGTCAAGTCTGACGCCTGGGCTATCCAGCTGGCGCCAGCAAGCGCCAGGGTACTGAGAATTCGCAGGGTGCGGTGCGGGTTCATGGTGAGCTCTCATCGGGCAAGGGATGCGTGAGATAAGGCTAATTGATCTAAAAAATTAAAAATAAATAACTTTTAAGAATTAGCTTAGCGCTCATTTGGCACCCTTGGTCGATGATTGATCACGCGCAATGGCAAAGTCAGCCGACGCTGCTAGGCTCAGCCTCCCTATAGATCCAATTGGAATGAGGTTATGAGCAAACGATTGCAAATAGCCGGGGGTTATGAGAAGCCCATTTGCTACAACAAAATGCAGTAATGGTTCCTTACATATTCCTTAAAAGTCTTACCGATTCACAAAACAGTCATTTTGGATTTATAGGATTGTCATTATCCTGTAGCCCAGGTTGGCGCCTTAGACCAAAGTCGCGAAACGTTTAGAAATGATTGACTAAAGGGTCACGCTTTAGGACTAAATCGCCCATCCATGGTGAGCGGGGCAATAGACCCGGCCGCCTGAGATACACAAAAATTAGAACGTAGAGGAGCAAAGCATGTACAAGTCCAGCCTGGCCATGGCCGTGGCACTGGGTGTTCTCGCCCAACAAGCAGGTGCTGCCGGTTTCGTGGAAGACAGCAAGCTGTCGGTCAGCTCGCGTACCATGTACTTCAATGGCGACAACCGTGACGGTGGCGCCGACAACCGTGAATCGGGCCAGGGCTTCAAACTGGACTACCTGTCCGGTTTCACCCAGGGCACCGTTGGTTTCGGTGTAGACGCCCAGGCCCTGTGGGGTATCCACCTCGACGGCGGCCGTGGCAAACACCCTGACAACAGCAGCTTCTTCCCGAGCGACTCCGACGGCTCTGCCGTGAGCCAGTGGGCTCGCCTGGGCGCCAACGCCAAGGCCAAGTTCTCCAAGACTGAAGTCCACTACGGTAGCGCCCTGGCGCCGAACCTGCCGATCCTGGTCTCCAACGATGGCCGTCTGCTGCCGCAGACCTTCGAAGGTGGCACCATCCAGTCGAAGGAAATCGACAACCTGACCATCAACGCCGGTCAGCTGACCCACGCCATGGGCCGCGCCTCGAGCAACCGCACCGGCCTGTCGGTCAACGGCGCTTTCCGTGACAGCAACAAGTTCCGCTATGGCGGCCTGGACTACAAGCTCACCCCAGACCTGACCCTGCAGTACTACTACTCGAACCTGGAAGACTTCTACAAGCAGCACTTCCTGGGCGCTACCCACGTCTTCAAGATCGCCGACGACCAGTCGTTCAAGACTGACCTGCGCTACTTCAACAGCAGCAGCGACGGCCGCAACGGCGACTCGGGCTACACCTTCAACAACAACGGCGGCTTTGCCAAGACGCCTGGCGAGGTCGACAACAAGACCTGGTCGGCGATGTTCACCTACACCCTGGGTGGTCACTCGCTCATGCTCGGTCACCAGCGCGTCAACGACGACGGCGGTTTCGTCTGGTTGAACCAGGGTAGCGTGCGCAAGGACGGTTCGCGTTCCTCGCTCGAAGGCGCCGGCGGCGCCAGCTTCTACCTGTTCACCGACAGCATGATCAACCAGTTCGCCAAGGCCGGTGAGAACACCACCTTCGGTCAATACGCCTACGACTTCGCGCGCCTCGGCGTACCGGGCCTGAAGGCTTCGGTTTCCTACCTCAAGGGTGAAGACGGCAAGAACGCCAGCGGCAATGGCCACTTCAGCGAGTGGGAGCGTGACGCCCGGATCGACTACGTCATCCAGGAAGGCACGTTCAAAGGCCTGGGTGCGAGCCTGCGCCACGGTGTTTACCGCGGCACCGGTGAAAGCTCGGTGGCCGATCAGGACCAGACCCGTTTCATCGTGAACTACACTTACAACTTCCTGTAAGCCGTAGCCACATAAAGAGCCTCGCTTGATGCGAGGCTTTTTTGTGAGTGAAATTTGTTATGCATAAAAAGCATTAACAAAGCTTTATTTATTCTTTTTAAGGTTGATGAAATTCAGGCACATTCATTCCATAGGCACCCCAGCACAGGAGCTGCATCCCATGAGCCTCAAACTCGGCGATATCGCCCCGGATTTCGAACAGGATTCCAGCGAAGGCAAAATCCATTTTCACCAATGGCTGGGCGACAGCTGGGGCGTGCTGTTCTCGCACCCTGCCGACTTCACCCCGGTGTGCACCACCGAATTGGGGTTCACGGCCAAGCTCAAGGATGAATTTGCCAAGCGCGGGGTCAAGGCCATCGCACTGTCGGTCGACCCGGTGGACTCGCATCACCGTTGGATCGAAGACATCAACGAAACCCAGCAGACCGTGGTCAATTTCCCGATCCTTGCCGATGCCGACCGCAAGGTGTCGGATCTGTACGACCTGATCCACCCAAACGCTAGCGATACCCTGACCGTACGCTCGCTGTTCGTCATCGACCCGAACAAGAAGGTTCGCCTGACGATTACCTACCCCGCCAGTACCGGGCGAAACTTCAACGAGATTTTGCGGGTAATCGACTCGCTGCAACTGACCGATTCGCACAAGGTAGCCACGCCAGGCAACTGGCAGGACGGTGACGATGTGGTGATCGTTCCTTCGCTCAAGGACGAAGAAGAGATCCGGCAACGATTTCCAAAAGGCTACACGGCGGTCAAACCCTATTTGCGTCTGACGCCTCAACCGAACCGAGCGTAAGTACTGTGTTGCATAACGCTTAGCCAAGCAGGGATTTTCGGGCCGTTTCGACGGCCCTTTTTTTTGACCTAAATTAGCTTGAAAATATCTAAATCGAATAAACAAAGAATTAAATATGATTTATAGATATATAAGGAAGCTGCTAATGTCATTCCACCGTAACCCAAGGAAGCGCAGCAATGCTGGTCGTATCAATCGGTGGTAGCCCAAGTCCTCGTTCACGCTCAGGCGTGCTGCTCGAACGTTCGCGGCAGTGGCTCGAGCACCGTGGCGTTGAAGTCGTCACCTTGCAGGTGCGCGACTTTCCTGCCGAAGACCTGTTGCATGCCCGCTTCGAAAGCCCACACGTGCAGCACTTCCAACAGTTGGTGGCCCAGGCCGATGGCCTGATCGTTGCCACACCGGTGTACAAGGCGTCGTTCGCCGGCGCGCTGAAAACCCTGCTTGACCTGCTGCCCGAGCGCGCACTGGCCAACCGGGTCGTGCTGCCCATCGCCACTGGGGGCAGCATCGCCCACATGCTGGCCGTGGATTACGCCCTCAAGCCCGTACTGTCGGCTCTCAAGGCCCAGGAGACCCTGCAAGGGATCTTTGCCGATGACAGCCAGATCGCCTATGCCGAAGGCAGTAAGCCGGCCCAGCTGGCGCCTGCCCTCGAAGAACGGCTGCACGACTCGCTGGAAACCTTCCACCTGGCCCTGGCCAGGCGCCCGCGCCCGGTCGCACCCGGCGTGCTCAATGATCGCCTGATCAGTGCTCGCTGGAGCATCTGACCCGGCAAACCCGCTGTATCACCTTACTCGCCCGTCAACGAGGCAAGCAGGTGCAACCCGAACCCCATCGCACAGGAGAGCGCCATGCGCACAATCTTCTTGCGTCGTGGTCTGGTCGCCCTGTTTGCGGCGGCTGTGTCCCTCGGCGCCATTACCCAGGCACAGGCTGAAACCCTGCGCATCGGTTATCAGAAATACGGCACCCTGGTGCTGCTCAAGGCCAAGGGCACGTTGGAAAAGCGTCTGGCCGAGCAAGGCGTGCAGGTGCAGTGGACCGAGTTTCCCGGTGGTCCCCAGCTGCTTGAAGGGCTGAACGTCGGGTCTGTCGATTTCGGTGTGACCGGCGAAACGCCTCCGGTATTCGCACAGGCCGCCGGGGCCGACTTGCTGTACGTGGCCTACGAGCCACCCGTGCCCCACAGTGAGGCCATCCTGGTGCCCAAGGACTCGCCGATCCAGTCGGTGCAGGCACTCAAGGGCAAGAAGGTCGCCCTCAACAAAGGCTCCAACGTCCATTACCTGCTTGTGCGGGCGCTCGAAGATGCAGGCCTGAAGTACACCGATATTCAACCGGTCTACCTGCCCCCGGCCGATGCGCGCGCAGCGTTCGAGCGTGGCAGTGTCGATGCCTGGGTCATCTGGGACCCGTACCAGGCCGCCGCCGAGCAGCAGCTGCAAGCCCGCACCCTGCGTGACGGCCAGGGCCTGGTCGACAACCATCAGTTCTACCTGGCCACGCGCAGTTATGCGAATCAGCACCCGGCCGTCATCAATACCGTCATCGATCAGGTACGTGCGGTCGGTGAGTGGTCGCAGGCCAACCCGCAGGAAGTCACCGACCAGGTCGCCCCGCTGCTCGGGCTCGCGCCGGACATCACCCTGACGTCCGTCAAGCGCCAAGGCTACGGCGCAGCGCCCTTGACGTCGGACGTCGTGGCGGCCCAGCAGAAAATCGCAGACACCTTTCAGACGCTCAAGCTGATACCCAAGCCGCTGCGCATCAAGGACGTGATCTGGACACCCCCGGCCAAGGTTGCCAGTGCGCCTTGATTGATCTGTCCGTGCCGGGCGTTCCCCGGCTCAGCTACCCCTTAGGGGACAACTCCAATGAGCCTCAACATCTTCTGGTTCCTCCCCACGCACGGTGATGGCAAGTACCTGGGCACCGCGCAAGGCGCCCGGGCGGTGGACCATGGTTACCTGCAGCAGATTGCCCAGGCGGCCGACCGCCTGGGGTTCGGCGGCGTGCTGATACCCACCGGGCGTTCCTGCGAGGATTCCTGGCTGGTGGCCGCGTCCCTGATCCCTGTTACCGAACGCCTGAAGTTCCTGGTGGCCCTGCGCCCTGGAATCATCTCGCCGACGGTCGCCGCGCGGCAGGCCGCCACGCTCGATCGCCTGTCCAATGGCCGGGCGCTGTTCAACCTGGTAACCGGTGGCGATCCGGACGAGCTGGCCGGTGACGGCCTGCACCTCAATCATCAGGAGCGCTACGAAGCGTCTGTCGAATTCACCCGCATCTGGCGCAAGGTGCTTGAAGGCGAAGAAGTCGATTACGACGGTAAACACATCCAGGTCAAAGGCGCCAAGCTGCTGTACCCACCCATCCAGCAGCCTCGTCCACCGTTGTATTTCGGTGGCTCCTCCGAAGCCGCCCAAGACTTGGCTGCAGAGCAGGTCGAGCTGTACCTGACCTGGGGCGAGCCGCCCAGCGCGGTGGCTGAAAAGATCGCCCAGGTGCGTGATAAGGCAGCTGCCCAGGGCCGCGAAGTGCGGTTTGGCATTCGCCTTCATGTGATCGTGCGTGAGACCAATGCGCAAGCATGGGAAGCGGCTGAAAAACTCATATCCCATTTGGACGACGACACCATCGCTCGCGCCCAGGCGTCGCTCGCCCGTTTCGACTCGGTAGGGCAGCAGCGCATGGCCGCGCTGCACAATGGCCGCCGCGACAAGCTTGAAGTCAGCCCTAACCTGTGGGCGGGGGTAGGTCTGGTTCGCGGAGGTGCAGGCACTGCGCTGGTGGGCGATGGCCCGACCGTCGCCGCGCGGGTCAAGGAATATGCCGCCCTGGGCATCGACACCTTCATCTTCTCTGGCTACCCGCACCTTGAAGAGTCATACCGGGTGGCCGAACTGTTGTTCCCGCACCTGGACGTACAACGGCCTCAGCCTGCGACCAGCGGCGGCTACGTGAGCCCGTTCGGCGAGATGGTTGCCAACGACATCCTGCCCAAGTCCGTGGCCCAGCGATGAGGGGCATTGTATGAGTCGGAAAACCTCGAATACCGTGATAGAGCGCTTGGCGCCCTGGGCGCTGCCGGTACTGCTGCTAGCCGCGTGGCAACTGGCGGTCAGCGCGGGCTGGCTGTCGACCCGCATTCTGCCAGCGCCCAGCGCCGTGCTGACAGCCGGCGTCGACCTGGTACGCAGCGGAGAAATCTGGACGCACCTGGCCATCAGCGGCTGGCGTGCCGGGCTGGGCTTTCTGATCGGTGGCAGCATCGGCCTGGTGCTGGGTTTCATCACGGGGCTGTCCAACTGGGGCGAGCGCCTGCTCGACAGTTCGGTGCAGATGATCCGTAACGTGCCGCACCTGGCACTGATTCCGCTGGTGATCCTGTGGTTCGGTATTGATGAGTCGGCGAAGATCTTTCTGGTCGCGCTGGGCACGCTGTTCCCTATCTACCTGAACACCTACCACGGCATCCGCAACGTCGACCCAGCACTGGTCGAAATGGCCCGTAGCTACGGCTTGTCTGGTTTCAGCCTGTTCCGTCAGGTGATTCTGCCGGGTGCGCTGCCTTCGATTCTGGTGGGTGTGCGCTTTGCCCTGGGCTTCATGTGGCTGACCCTGATCGTTGCCGAAACCATCTCGGCCAATGCCGGCATCGGTTACCTGGCCATGAACGCCCGTGAGTTCCTGCAAACCGATGTGGTGGTGCTGGCCATCGTCCTCTACGCCGTGCTGGGCAAGCTTGCAGACCTGGCCGCCCGCGGCCTTGAACGTATATGGCTGCGCTGGCACCCGGCCTATCAGGTGGCAAGGAAGGAGGCCGTATGACCATTCTGAACGACTCGCCACAACGCCTGCTGCGCGGTATCCCGCTGGCTTCCAGCAGCCTGCGCAAGGCGTTTGGCCCGCGCGAAGTATTGAAGGGCCTCGACCTGAACATCCCGGCTGGCCAGTTCGTCGCCATCGTAGGGCGCAGCGGCTGCGGCAAAAGCACGCTGCTGCGCTTGCTGGCCGGGCTCGACCAGCCCACTGCCGGGCAGCTGCTGGCCGGTGCGGCGCCGCTGGAAGAGGCTCGAGAAGAAACCCGCTTGATGTTCCAAGACGCCCGCCTGTTACCGTGGAAAAGGGTCATCGATAACATTGGCCTGGGTCTCAAAGGAGACTGGCAGCCCCGTGCCTTGCAGGCACTGGAAGCGGTAGGCCTGGCCGATCGCGCCCATGAATGGCCTGCAGCGTTGTCCGGTGGGCAGAAGCAGCGCGTGGCCCTGGCCCGTGCGCTTATCCACCAGCCGCGCCTGCTGTTGCTTGATGAGCCGCTCGGCGCGCTGGATGCCCTGACCCGCATCGAAATGCAGCAACTGATCGAGCGCCTGTGGCGCCAGCATGGCTTCACCGTGTTGCTGGTGACGCATGATGTGAGCGAGGCGGTCGCCGTGGCCGACCGGGTGATTCTGATCGAAGAAGGCGAGGTGGGCCTGGACCTTGCCGTCGACCTGCCTCGGCCCCGTGCACGTGGCTCCCATCGCCTGGCCGCGCTGGAAAGCGAGGTCCTGCAACGTGTTCTGTCGGCGCCGGGCACAGCCCCCGAACCTGACCCTGTAGCCCCTTTGCCCACGCAACTGCGCTGGGCGCTCTGAACCCACTGAAGCCCTTAGAAGGAATTACCCCATGACCATCAAAGCCATCAACGTTCGTAACCAGTTCAAAGGCACTGTGAAAGAAATTCTGGAAGGCCCGGTATTGTCGGAAATCGACGTGCAGACTGCTTCCGGTATCGTCACCTCGGTGATCACTACCCGCTCGGTGCGTGAACTGGAGCTGCAGGTTGGCAGCGAAGTGATCGCCTTCGTTAAATCCACCGAAGTGTCCATCGCCAAGCTGTAAGGCAAGTGGCACCCGGGCTGTCAGGCAGCCCGGGTGATGGAGCATTTGTCAGTCAGCCGGGCGCAGGCTGCCGAACAGTTTGTTGGCCTGAGCCTCGGTCATGGCCGCGCGCCACGCCCCTTCCCCCAGGTCCCGTTCGCTGGCCAGTTTCAGGTGGCCTGCTTCAAGTCGAGTGAAGCCGCTTGAGGGTTTGTGCCGGAAGTGGAAGTGCGCATACCACAGCGGCTGCCCGCTGGCCCGATCCACTATGCGGTATTCCTCAAGATACTCCACTGGGTTGCCTTTGCGGTCCCGTTTCGGGTTCAGCGTGCGCGACCAGCCAAGCTCTACCTCCTGCTGCTCCACCAGGTATTCCAGGTAAGCCACCGTCGGCTTACTGCTTGCTTTGCTCTGGGCTATGCGCAGTTGCCGGCCCAGGGCATGCATCTCTGCTGCAGCGGTGTCCAGTTGCTGGATCAGCGCCAGGTGGCTGGCGTTTAACGAAGTACCCGCCTTGCGCCGGATGCTCTCGCCCAGAAAACGCAGCTGCTGGGCGTGGCCTTCGGCGATGTCTTCCAGGTCTACCGGGAGAGTTTGTGGTTTCCGATACTGGTGCAGCTTGGCCCGTTGCTGATCGATGGCGGCCAGACGGGCACTGGCGGTTTCAAGCAGCGAGGAGAGGGGGGGCGTCGGCATCTGGGGCTCGTTTGCTACCTGTTGCCATTTGCCGTTTTCGCTTTTGGCGTAAACGGTGTGCGGCTGTTCGGAATTGGGCTGGTTGATACGCATGCGCGCCTGGCCGCGCTCGACGAACTCGTTACCGATCAACGGCCCCTCCACCGTCTCGAACAAGCGTGGGCGGCTCGCGCCCCGCGGGGGGTGGTCGGTAGAAGGGCGGGCTGAGCTGGCCTTGGCGAGGTTGGCATCGATTTCGTCGATCAACTCCCGCATGAGTTGACGAAACGACAAGGTTTCTGCTGGTGCCAGCAAGTCCGTGAAGTTGTCTTCCCATGCCGTCAGGTGGTTCAGGTAGCGCACATAGCGGCTTCTGGCGTGGCTGAGGAACGTGCGTTCCTGGGCCCGGCTGAGGCGCGCTTGCGGCAGCTGAACCTGGCTGTACAGCGTGCTGCGCAGAGCAACCCCCTGTTCATGGAAGTGGGTCATGAAGGCCCCCATATGCGGGTGTTCTACCGCGCTTGCCTCGAAAAGGGTGACCGACAGAATCGACGCCCTGACCACGCGGATGTTGCTCAGGTCCAGCACCAGGCCGGTCTGCTGGGCACGGGCCATGTATGTGCTCAGGGTATTGCCTTGCAAGGCCCTGCGCCGTACCTGATGGCTGGTTGCCAGGCGCTCGGCCTCCATCAGCGTCAGCACCATCTCTCTATTTGCCGCCAACGTATTCTGGGTCAGGCGCTTGGCCACCGACGTGGGTACGGTAGATTCAGCTAATGCCTGAACGGCGCTGTACGCCAGCTTGATCTGGTCGGTGGCGAAGGTAAAGCGTGCTGAAACCAGGTGCATGTCCAGCACCGCCATTTCAACAATGTTTTCCTCGCACAGGGTCTTGAAGCGTACGTAATCTGCCCGAGCCAGCGTGGCACGTTGCTCCCGCAGGCGCGCCACGGCCTGCTCATTGAACGCGATGTTGCCCTGAACTTCTTCAGCCAGTTGCGTGCGTGCATTGATGTAGGCAGCTCTTTGCCCGTCAGTGGGCTGCGTACCTTCGGCCACAGCCTCCACTGCCGCGCGGTAGGCCGCCTGCTTCTGCGCCAAACGGGACCGGCAGCGTACGAGTTCGTCGTTGATGTCGTGTGCCAATTCCAGCCCTGTAAGGCGCCTGGGCTGGGCGCGCATTGCTCTGCGCCAATAGGCAACACCGTGATTGAGCAGTGTGGTGAGTGCACCGCCGCCTCCGCGCAGGGCGCTGTCCACCAGCAGGCCACTGAGGCGGCCAGGCGTTTCCCAAACACCGTGCTCGCTGAGGCGTACAGGTTGACGATAGCTGCGCATACCGTGGGGTTTCAGCCTCCAGGTCAGGTAAGCGGCGTCCCATTCAACCGCGTACCAGGCGGCATTGCGCGTGATGTATGTTTGCCGCGTTGCCGTATGCTCGAACACGCCAGCGCCCTGGGGAAGGCTGGAGCGCTTCATCGGGCCGATGGGCAGGTCCGTTTCATAGCCGCCGAAGGCACTGTGGGACGGTTGGGGTGTTCCGCTCACCTGCCGCAGGGGTTGCAGGCGCTGGCGTTGCTGGGCCAATAGCCGCGCTGTGATAGCAGGCTTGCCAATAGCTGCACCCGTTGGGGCCATGGTCAGTACAGCATCGCTGAGCGACTGCAATAGGCTGACGAGGTGCATCAGGCCTTCTTCCAGGTTGCGTTGTTCGAAAGCAGTGACCGCAGCAGTAGCCGCCTGCCAGCCATCGAAAAGTGCAAGGCCGGTACCCACGCCTGGCAATACCCCCAGTACCATTCGCAGCCCCATGAAGAAGTAATGGTCAAATACCTGTGGCGCAGCGAGGGCCACATCGGCCTGGCTGCGAGAGGTGTTACGATGGGTGCGAATGAGCGCCCCCATGCCTTGACGAGCTTCATAGGTAGGCAAGGATTCGGGACGCGCAATGCCTATGCCGATAAACCCGTGAAATCCTGACTTCAGTGCGGCGTCGATGTATCGCTCATGCTCATCCGGATCACCGCTCAAGGTTTGCTCAGCCAGGTAGCGGGCCATGGCTTTGTCCAAGGCCATGCTTTGCAGCGCTTGGCATGCCGCATCGCTGTCTGAGTACTGGCTGACGACCTTGCCATTGGGCGCATCCGGCATATAGAGCAACACAGGGCTTGTCTGGCCCTGCACCAGCGCGATGCCGGACAGAGCGACGCTGTCGCTCGAACCATCTGCTGCTACTCCTGGCTTCAACTCCAGCGAGTGGTAGGCAAGGGTCCTGGCTGCGCCTGCAGCCACCTGTTCGTTGTAAAACGTTTCAAGCATGCGTTGGCCGCTGGCATCCAGGCTGGCAGGGCGGCTTAGCAGCAGAAGCTTCAAGCGATGTTCGTAAGGCGCACGCAGGGTTTCCTGACGCCAAGCGACCTGCCAGGGCGTTTCGTGCTCCAAGCCCAGGTAGGCTTGAACGATGTGTGTCTCGAAGCGGCCTGCAGCATCCAGTTCGGTGATCAGTGCGGCAATGCGCGCTGGCGTAAGCCGCGCGGCCAGGTAAGGGTTGGCAGGTTCGAACTTGACGGTGGCATTGCCCAGGCGCAAGCGGCGATGTTCATCCAACGCCACCATGATGAATGCTTCAAGGGGCACATCGCTGCGGGCCGTGCTGAATATGGGCACATCCCGCGCTCCGGCACCACCGGCGGCCGATTGGCCCGTGACCACTTTGCTGATGGTGACACTGTCAGCGATGTCAAGGGTGATTTGCCCGGCATCCTGCACACCGAATTCGGTTTGCAAGTAGTCCTTGAGCAGTTGGCGGGCAAATTGGTCGCGCGGCTGCAGACTTGAAGCGAGAAGGCTTGCAGAGGTGTGCAGTGACCCTTGCAGTGTTTCGATCTGGGCAGCCACTGCGGCGATCTGTTGTGCATCGAGATGGCTCAATCGGGGCAGGTTTTGTTGAAAATGGCTGCTGCGGTTTTTCTCGGCGAATCGCGCAAAGGCTGTCAACCTGGCGAGATGTTCACTGATGCACAGCCGCTGACGCGCTTGTTCGCATGACGTGTCGGCTGGCAGAGCCGCAGCGATGGCGTCAACGCAGTGCAACATAAAGTGCCCATCGACGGGCGGATGCTCGAATGCAAAGGTGGGCGTGTTGCTCAGCCTAGCGTGCAGCGGCACGCCATCGCTGGCGTGGGCCGCCTCCAGCAGTGCATCAGGCCATGCACCGTCGAGGGTAGCCAGCAGGCTGCGTTCAAGTGCCGGTTCGTCCGCGAACATCAGCAGCCCGCCACGTTGGCCTGGGCGGTACAGCAACAGGCTTGGGTCATGCGCTTGGCCTGTCTCGGCCGGCAGCTCACGCACTGTTATGTAACCGCTCAATACCCAGCGCTCACCGGCGCTGGTCACTGCCAAGGCGCGAACCTGTACAGGCCTTTGCAGGCTTGGCTCAGGCCTGTCCACAAGGTTTTCCACCCAGCCAAGATGGGTAGCTGTCAACTCGCCCAGCGTGTGTTGCAGCCGTGCTTCGGCCAGCAATGCCTTGCATAGCCCCTCTGCAATCTGTGTGCGCCTGGGGATGTCGCCGGCCGGCTGTTGCAGCATGGCGCTACTCACAGGCTCTGGCAGGGCGAGTAGGTAGGTGTCCAGCGTGCTCTTCAACAGGTCCTGCGCCGCCTGTTGTTCGCGCAACAGTGTCACTTTGGCCGAAGTCGGTGCAGTGTCGCCTTTCAGGTAACCCTCCAGCAGGGCTTCCTGCTGTTCGACACGCTGCTGGCGCCAGGCGATGGGCAGGTGCTGCTCCAGGCAGGCGAAGTGTACCTCCTGCGCAGCCATGGCGGCGTCGTCAGCACATACCTGAGCGATTTGTTCCGTCAGGTTCTCGGGCAGAGCCCCTGCCACGATGGCGTTTCGCTTATTCTCCCATGCCTGCAGGTCTGTCCAGTCCAGTGGGTCAATGGCGTGGGTTTGGCACGCCTGCAGCAGGTGGTGGTCGATGAGGCCCTCTTGCTGCGCCAGCGTTTCTGCCATCAGAGCGCTGAATCCATCGCCGTGTAGCGGCGTGATGAGTACATTGTCGCTGCTGCCCAGGGTGATGGGCCATCGCGGGTCCGACCAAAAGATATGACGGTTCTCGAATACCCAAGTGCGCAGGTGCTGCAGGTCATTGAAAGGCACAGTGCAGGTCGTGAGTCCTGGGATGTACAGCAACCAGCCGGTGGCTTCTGGTTCGGGCTCTACAACTATCGCCGCAACACTATTAAGCGTTGGCGCGCCGGTGGGCTGCCATTGCAGTTGAGCAAAGCTTGGTGTGGCTCGCCTTGCAGTCAGCCAGGCAGTGATTTCCAGCTTTCCCAGTCCGTAAGCAATGTCCAGGCTGCGCTCGAAATGCTCGCGCAGCAGGGTGCTTGCGTGGCTTTGGCGTGATACGGCAGTACCCGGCATGCGGGCAGCCCAGTAACCATTGGTAGCCCGCAGCCTAGCGGTGCTTGCCAGCGGCCCAAGGTAACGTATCCAGTCAGCGGCGTTCAGCTGAGCCTGAGCACTGCCCTGTGCAAAGCCCCACGTTGTCCAGCTGGCAAACGGGCGGGTGAACGCTGGGTTCGTCAGCAGGCGGGCTGCGAATGAAAGCAAGGTGATCTGCCTGGTCTCATCACGCAGCCCGCAATGGGTTGGGTCTATCCGTAACTGAGCCTGCAGCGTATCGAGCAATGTCTGACGCAGGCTGGGCGCCTGACCGAACAGTGCTCTGAGCTGCGTGGTGCAGGCTGTCAAGGCCGGCTGTGCGGCGACCAGCAAATTACCTTTGCCGGCCAGACGTTCGGGTACGGCGGTCAGGGACGAGGCGGAGAACGTCTTGATAAGTTCCGACTGGGCGGGAGTGGTGGGCATGGTGATGTCCTAATGGGTCGGCATGTGGTGCCCCCATTGAAAGCATCGCGATGGTTCAGCCGGTGGTAGATGTATAGGTTCAGCTCGCCTTGCGCGGTGGCAGGAAGGGCGGCAGATAGAGGGACATATAGGCTTCGAACACACGCATGCCTTCTTCGGCCATGCGTGGGGTGATCTGGTCGAACAATTGCATCGACCGGGCATAGACCCGGTCGCTCAGCTCCATGGCCAGGGCGAACACGTGTACATCGTCTGGCAGGCTCGGCAACTGGAAGTGCCGGTCGAACAGGCGGTGCATCAGTTCGCCCAGTTCCATATCGTGTCGGCGGTCGGCCTGCACCACTTCACTGAGCCCATGCTGGGCCAGAATCAGCTGCCTGGCCGCGGCGTCCTGGTGATAGATGTCCAGCATGCGCTGTTCGATCAGCCGGGACAGCTGGTGCCAAGTGGTGAGCGCGCTGCTGTCGATGGGCGCGCTGAGGGCTTCGCGAAATGCCCGGTGAACGTCAGCAGTCAGCGCTTCGAGCAGCGCAGGCACGCTGGCGAAGAAGTGGTAGACCGACGACGGCGGGATTTGCGCGCGCTCGGCCACGCTGTAGATCGACAGGCCAGCCACCCCGCCCTCTGCCAGGAGCTCGCGGGCAGCTGCCAGGATCGCTTCGATCCGGGCCTGGCTGCTGGCGCGTGGCTTGCGCGCTGAGGTGTTGCGGGTCATCAGTTGCTGATTGCCAGGATACTGGCCTGGTAGGCGCCCACGAAGGTGTCGAACTCGCCCACTTCTTCCTGTTCCATCTGGGATTGCTTGGCCAGGGACTCGCGCGCCTGTGTTTCGAAGGCCTGCTGCTGGTCGGGGCTCAGGGGCTGCTCGCGCAGTGTCTGGGCGTGGAGACGACTTTGCCGCAGCGAGAACGCGATGAAACTCTCGTCATGCTCGGTCATGCGCGCCAACACCTGGGCCGATGGGGTCAGCTCAGGGTCGTCGACTTTCGCCTGCTGGGCTTGCAGGGCCTGCACGTGATCATCTCCGCCCTGGGCCTGGTCGAGCAGGTTGGCCAATTGACCGATCTGAGCAATCAACTCGCTGGCCCAGTCTTTGAGAGGTACAGGCTGCCCATCACGCTGCAACTTCAGGCCTGGACGCCGGCCTTCTTTGACCACGCTCAGGAAATTGCTGGTGCACTGGCTGCATTCGTTGTTGTTGAGCTGCGGGCTGTCGTCCAGCGCGCAGAACAGCAGAAACGCATCGAGAAAGCGTGCCTCGGTGAGGTCGATGCCCACCGGCAGGAGCGGGTTGATGTCCAGGCAGCGCACCTCCACGTACTGCACCCCGCGGGAGGTAAGCGCCTGGATTGGGCGCTCGCCTGAGTAGGTCACCCGCTTGGGACGGATGTTGGAGTAGTACTCGTTCTCGATTTGCAGAATGTTGGTGTTCAGCTGTACCCACTCGCCATCGACATGGGTGCCGACCTCCACATAGGGCGGGTACGGCGTGCCTACCGCCTTGCGCAGGCTGTCGGTATAGCTGGCCAGGTTGTTGTAGCAGGGCGTCAGGCCCGCTTGGGCATTGCTCTGGTAGCCCAGGTCGCTCATGCGCAGGCTAGTGGCGTAGGGCAGGTAGAGGGTTTCGCCATCGAGCTCTTCGAGCTGATGGGCGCGACCCCGCAGAAAGCCCTTGTCCAAGGCGGGCGAGGCGCCGAACAGGTACATGAGCAGCCAGCTGTAGCGACGGAAATTGCGGATCAAGGCAATGTAGGCGGCCGATTGGTAATCCCGTTCGTTCTCAGTGCTGCCTTCGGCTTCGCGCAGCAATGGCCACAGGGCCTCGGGCAGCGAGAAGTTGTAATGGATGCCGGCGATGCACTGCATGGTGCGGCCGTAGCGCAGGGCCAGGCCCTTGCGATAGACATGCTTGAGCTTGCCGATGTTGGAGGTGCCGTACTCGGCGATGGGGATATCTTCTTCAGCCGGCAGCGAACACGGCATCGACGGGCTCCACAGGTACTCATCGCTAAGCTTGGTATAGACGAACCTGTGAATCTGCTCGAGGTTTTCCAGCACCGCAGCGGCGTCAGGCAGCGCGGGGGTGATGAATTCAAGCAGTGATTCGGAATAATCGGTGGTGATCTGTTCGTTGGTCAGCGCCGCGCCTAGTGCTTCAGGGTGCGGTGTCTGGGCCAGACGGCCACTGTCTGTCACGCGCAGGCATTCGCGCTCAATGCCGTGCAGACACTGCTTGAGCAAGGGGAGATTGGCGCCGAGCAAGCTCAGGCGGCGGTTGAGGAGTGTGCTCAAGATGTATTCCTTCACGCGTCAGTCGCCCCAATATGGGGGTAGAGAGGACGGTCTACAAGGGTAGGTGGAAGGGAACGGGCGTTGTCGCCTGGTTTACCGCGGCCCCAGCAGTGCGCGCGCACTGCCGAAATTACCGCAGATAGTGCTTTGTGAGCTAGAGAGCGACGAAGGTTCCTTGCGCCTTGGCCACCAGCTTGTCGCCCTGAACTACGTCAGCGTCGACCACCAGCGTGCGCTTCCCTGCGTGCAATACCCGAGCGGTGCATAGCACCTCGCCATCGCTGACGGCGCGCAGGTAGTTGATCTTGCATTCGAGGGTGACGCTCTGCTGCTCGAAGCCGTGGCTGGACGAGCAGGCCAGCCCCATGGCGATGTCCACCAGGCTGAAGATCGCCCCGCCATGAAGCTTCTGGCCCCGGTTGCGCAGGTGCGGCGCCACCGCCAGGCTTACCTCGGCAACGCCCGCTTCCAGGCGTTGCAGGCTGCAGCCCAGCAGTTGGCTGAAGGCGCTTTGTACGTACTCCGGCGCCACGTCCATCACTTCTTCTTCAACTGCTTGGCGTTGGCGAACAGGGCAGCCATGGCGTTGTTGGCCGGCGCTGCAGTGGCGGTCTCGCGCTGACGGGGCGCCGGTTGCTGACGGCCACCCCCCTGGCCACGTCCGCCACCCCGGTTGCCTTCGACCTTTTCGCCCGGCGTGTCGCTCATGCGCATGGACAGGCCAACACGCTTGCGCGGAATGTCCACTTCCATGACCTTGACCTTGACCACATCGCCAGCCTTGACCGCTTCGCGTGGGTCCTTGACGAACTTTTCCGACAGCGCCGAGATGTGCACCAGCCCATCCTGATGCACGCCGATATCCACGAACGCGCCGAAATTGGTGACGTTGGTCACTACGCCTTCCAGGATCATCCCAGGCTCCAGGTCCTTGAGGTCCTCGACCCCGTCCTGGAAGGTGGCCGTCTTGAACTCCGGGCGCGGGTCGCGGCCAGGCTTGTCCAGTTCCTGCAGGATGTCGGTCACCGTGGGCAGGCCAAAGGTTTCGTCGGTGAACTTCTTCGGGTCCAGGCGCTTGAGGAAACTGCTGTCCCCGATCAGCGAGCGGATGTCCCGGTCGGTATTGGCAGCGATGCGCTGCACCAGCGGGTAAGCCTCGGGGTGCACGGCAGAGGCGTCCAGCGGGTTGTCGCCGTTCATCACGCGCAAGAAGCCTGCGGCCTGCTCGAAGGTCTTCTCACCCAGCCGGCTGACCTTCTTCAAGGCCGCACGGGTGGCGAACGGGCCGTTGGCATCACGGTGGGCCACGATGTTCTGTGCCAGGGTCGTGTTCAAGCCCGAAATACGCGTGAGCAGGGCGACCGACGCGGTGTTCACGTCCACGCCGACGGCGTTCACGCAATCCTCGACGACGGCGTCGAGGCCGCGTGCGAGCTTCACTTGCGACACGTCGTGCTGGTACTGGCCCACGCCGATGGACTTGGGATCGATTTTGACCAGCTCGGCCAGTGGATCCTGTAGGCGACGTGCAATTGAGACCGCGCCACGGATCGATACATCCAGGTCGGGGAATTCCCGAGCCGCCAGCTCCGATGCCGAGTACACCGAGGCGCCGGCTTCGGAGACCATGACCTTGGTGATCTTCAGGGCAGGGTACTGCTTGACCAGGTCAGCCACCAGCTTGTCGCTCTCGCGGCTGGCGGTGCCATTGCCGATAGCGATGAGCTCGACCGAATGCTTGGCGCACAGCGCAGCCATCACCGAAAGCGTGCGGTCCCATTCGTTTCTGGGTGCATGGGGATACACAGTGGTGTAGTCGAGCAGCTTGCCAGTGGCATCGACCACGGCGATCTTGCAGCCTGTGCGCAGGCCAGGGTCGAAGCCCAGTGTGGCGCGCGGGCCAGCAGGCGCTGCCAGCAGCAGATCATGCAGGTTGTGGGCGAAGACGTTGATTGCCTCACCCTCGGCATTGTCGCGCAGTTCCCCGAACAGGTCGGTCTCCAGGTGGGTGTAGAGCTTGACCTTCCAGGTCCAGCGCACCACTTCGCCTAGCCATTTATCGGCCACGCGGCCGCGGTTCTCGATGCCGACGTGCTCACCGATCATCAATTCGCACGGGTGCAGGGTACCCGGCAGCTCTTCGCCCACTTTCAGCGAGGCGCTGAGCACGCCTTCGTTGCGCCCGCGGAAGATCGCCAGCGCGCGGTGCGACGGCGCGCTGCGCAGCAGCTCGTCATGGGCGAAGTAGTCGCGGAACTTGGCGCCTTCTTCTTCCTTGCCGGGCACCACGCGCGCGCTGAGCACCGCTTCCTGCTTGAGGAAGCTGCGCAGTTTGTCGAGCAGGGCTGCATCTTCGGCGAAACGCTCCATGAGGATGTATTTGGCTCCCTCCAGCGCAGCCTTGACGTCTGCCACGCCCTTGTCGGCGCTGACAAAGCGCGCCGCTTCGCTTTCCGGGGCCAGGGACGGGTCGGCGAACAGGCTGTCGGCCAGCTCGCCCAAGCCAGCTTCCAGGGCGATCTGGCCCTTGGTGCGGCGCTTTTGCTTGTAGGGCAGGTAGAGGTCTTCGAGGCGCGTCTTGGTGTCGGCCAGCTTGATCTCGCGCGCCAGTTCCGGCGTCAGCTTGCCTTGCTCCTCGATGCTGGCAAGGATGCTGATGCGGCGCTCGTCGAGTTCGCGCAAGTAGCGCAGGCGCTCTTCCAGGTGGCGCAGCTGTGTGTCGTCCAGGCTGCCGGTCACCTCTTTGCGGTAACGGGCGATGAAAGGCACGGTAGAGCCTTCGTCCAACAGGCCCACGGCCGCCTCGACCTGTTGTGGGCGTACGCCCAGTTCCTCGGCGATACGGCTGTTGATGCTGTCCATGTAAACCACCTGACGTTCTTGAATACGGAGTCGCCGGTGGGCCTTTCGCCCGGCGGCGCTGGATGAAAGCGGCGCATTATACCCATCGCAAACGGCTTGCGGTGATGGCCTGGCGCCAGTTGGAAGTGGCGTCCCGGGAAAAATCTGCTAACAATGCTCACGGCACGCGTTGCAGCGGCTACGCCATAATGCGCAGCGATACCAGAGGAGTAATTCATGACCGGCACGCCAACTACCGCTGAAGGTGAAAAAATTCTGATCGTCGACGACGATCCAGGGCTCAGCAGCCTGCTTGAACGTTTCTTCACCAGCAAGGGTTATCGTGCCCGCGCGGTCCCCAACACCGAGCAGATGGACCGCCTGCTCCAGCGTGAAGTGTTCAACCTGGTGGTGCTCGACCTGATGCTGCCGGGCGAAGACGGCTTGTCCGCCTGCAAGCGCCTGCGCCAACAGAACAATCAGATCCCCATCATCATGCTCACGGCCAAAGGTGACGAGCTCAGCCGCATCAAGGGCCTGGAACTGGGCGCCGACGACTACCTCGGCAAGCCGTTCAACCCCGACGAGCTGATGGCCCGGGTCAAGGCCGTGCTGCGCCGCCAGGCACCTTCGGTACCCGGTGCGCCGGGCAGCGAGGACGAGTCGGTCACCTTCGGCGACTACGAGCTGTCCCTGGCCACTCGCGAACTCAAGCGTGGCGACGAGGTGCACATGCTCACCACGGGCGAATTCGCCGTGCTCAAGGCCCTGGTGATGCATGCTCGCGAACCGTTGACCCGCGACAAACTCATGAACCTGGCACGCGGGCGTGAATGGGATGCGCTGGAGCGCTCCATCGACGTACAGATCTCGCGCCTGCGCCGCATGATCGAGCCAGACCCGTCCAAACCGCGCTACATCCAGACGGTATGGGGTGTGGGCTATGTGTTCGTACCGGATGGAAACGCCGGCAAATGACGCTGCTGCCTAGATGAAGACGCCGCTGTGGTTTCCGCAGAGTTTCTTCGCGCGCACCTTGTGGCTGGTGCTGATCGTCGTCCTGTTCTCCAAGGCGTTGACCCTGGTCTACCTGCTGATGAACGAGGACGTTTTGGTCGATCGGCAGTACAGCCACGGCGTGGCATTGACCTTGCGCGCCTATTGGGCGGCCGATGAAGAGAACCGTGACCAGATCGCCGAGGCGGCAGGCCTGATCCGGGTAACCGGTGCTGGCGTACCGGAGGGCGAGCAGCACTGGCCCTACAGCGAAATCTACCAACGGCAGATGCAGGCCGAGCTTGGCGAGGACACCGAGGTACGGCTGCGCATCCATGCACCGCCTGCCTTATGGGTCAACGCGCCCAGCCTGGGCCCGGGCTGGCTGAAAGTGCCGTTGTATCCCCACCCGTTGCGCGGGCAGAAAATCTGGAACGTGCTGGGCTGGTTCCTGGCCATTGGCTTGCTGTCCACTGCCTCAGCCTGGATATTCGTGCGTCAGTTGAACCAGCCGCTCAAACGCCTGGTGTTCGCCGCGCGCCAGCTTGGCCAGGGGCGCAGTGTGCGCCTGCCGGTCAGCGACACGCCCAGCGAAATGACCGAGGTGTACAAAGCCTTCAACCAGATGGCCGAGGATGTCGAGCAAGCCGGGCGCGAGCGCGAGTTGATGCTGGCTGGCGTCTCCCACGACTTGCGCACCCCGCTGACCCGGCTGAGACTTTCACTGTCCTTGCTCGGCAGCGACAGTGAGCTGAGCGACGACATGGTGCGCGATATCGAAGACATGGACGCCATTCTCGACCAGTTCCTGGCGTTCATTCGCGACGGGCGGGACGAGCCCCTCGAAGAAGTCGATCTTGGCGCGTTGGTGCGTGAAGTGGTCGCACCCTACAACCAGCCCGAGGAACGTGTTCGCTTGTGCCTGGAGCCCATACCGCCGTTTCCATTGCGCCGGGTGTCGCTCAAGCGCATGTTGGGCAACCTGATTGGCAATGCCCTGCACCATGCGGGCAAGGGCGTCGAGGTTGCAGCCTATGTCTCGGGGGACGAAAGCGCCCCGTATGTGGTGCTGAGCGTGCTTGACCGAGGGGCAGGAATCGACGAATCCGAGCTCGAGACCATCTTCAACCCGTTCATTCGGGGTGACCGTGCCCGAGGCGGCAAAGGCACCGGGCTGGGCCTGGCCATCGTCAAGCGAATCGCCGCCCAGCATGGCGGCAACGTCGAGCTGCGCAATCGTTCTGGGGGCGGTATCGAAGCGCGGGTACGGTTACCCTTGGGGCTGCTATTGCCGCGCAACGCTGTCTGATCGCAAGTCTGGCACTGGCGTGCTTCCAGGGGCCGATCAGCCACCGAGGAAGCAGGCTGGCCTGGTAGGCAGCCAGCGGGGCGATCAGCCCTTGCCCTTGGTTCGGGTCTGGTTGGGCCCGCCGTTCTTCTCCAGGTGTTCGAAAATCATGCCGGCTACGTCCTTGCCGGTAGTCACCTCGATGCCCTCCAGCCCCGGTGACGAGTTGACCTCCATCACCAGTGGGCCGTGGTTGGAGCGCAGAATGTCGACGCCGGCCACGCTCAAGCCCATTACCTTGGCTGCGCGAATAGCCGTCATGCGCTCTTCCGGGGTGATCTTGATCAGGCTGGCAACCCCACCACGGTGCAGGTTGGAGCGAAACTCGCCGGGTTTGGCCTGGCGTTTCATCGACGCGATCACCTTGTCACCCACCACGAAGCAGCGGATATCAGCGCCACCGGCTTCCTTGATGTACTCCTGGACCATGATGTTCTGCTTGAGCCCCATGAAGGCTTCGATCACAGATTCGGCTGCCTTCGTGGTTTCGCACAGCACCACGCCAATGCCTTGGGTGCCCTCGAGGACCTTGATCACCAGCGGGGCGCCGTGGACCATCTGGATCAGGTCCGGAATGTCATCGGGCGAATGGGCGAAGCCAGTTACCGGCAAGCCAATGCCGCGGCGTGACAGCAATTGCAACGAGCGCAGCTTGTCGCGCGAACGTGCGATGGCGACCGACTCGTTGAGCGGGTACACCCCCATCATTTCGAACTGGCGCAGCACAGCGCAGCCATAGAAAGTGACAGAGGCACCAATGCGCGGGATGACTGCATCGAACCCTTCCAGTGGCTTGCCGCGGTAGTGAATTTGCGGCTTGTGGCTGGCGATGTTCATATAGGCCCGCAGGGTATCGATCACCACCATCTCGTGACCACGCTGGGTACCGGCTTCGACCAGGCGGCGGGTGGAATACAGACGCGGATTACGCGAAAGCACAGCGATCTTCATGCAGCACCTGTCAAGGTAGTGTGGGTGGCCGGAAAGGCAGGTTTGTCTTGTACGTACTTCAGGCCCGGATTGACGACCAACTGGCCGTGAATCAGGGCCTTGGAACCCAGCAACAGGCGGTAACGCATGCTCTTGCGGCAAGCCAGGGTAAATTCGACGGCCCATACCCTGTCACCCAACGCGAGCGTGGTGCGAATGACATAACGGGTTTGGGCGTGGCCATTGGAGCTTCGAATGGTTTTCATGCTCACCAGCGGCGCCTCGCAGCGGCGGTGACGCAATTGCACGATCGAACCTAGGTGCGCAGTGAATCGGACCCACGGCTGGCCATTGCGTTCGAAAGGTTCTATCTCGGTGGCATGCAGGCTGGAGGTGCTGGCGCCGGTGTCGATCTTGGCGCGTAGCCCTGCCACGCCCAGCTCGGGCAAGGCTACCCATTCCCGCAGGCCAATTACAGTCAGATGGTCAAATGTCTTCACGAAACGCACCCAGCGGATGAGAGAGTGAACTGTAAGCATGGCGGGGAATTTTTGCATCCGATGCTTACGGTAGTACAGTTCCCCCAGTCACGGAATTCGAGGTATCGGGATGGCACAGAAAGTCGAAGATGACGACAAGGTTCGCCTGGACAAATGGCTGTGGGCGGCGCGTTTCTACAAGACGCGTGCGCTGGCCAAGGCGGCCATCGAAAGTGGCAAGGTGCATTGCCGTGGCGAGCGATGCAAACCGGGCAAGGAGCCGCGGGTGGGCGATGAATTCGTCCTGCGTACGGGCTTCGACGAGCGCACGGTGGTGGTAAAGGCGCTGTCGGCCGTACGCCGCGGTGCACCGCAAGCGCAGGCCCTGTATGAAGAAACCGAAGAAAGCGTGCGCCGGCGCGAGCAGGCTGCGGCGCTGCGCAAGGCCGGTGCCGCCGGTGTCACCACCGATGGGCGGCCGACCAAGAAGCAGCGCCGCCAGATACATCAATTGCACGGAAGCTTCGAGTAGCCGGGGCCGCCAGGCGGCCCAGGCTTAGCGCAGTACGGCCATCCGACCGACCAACGGCAACCTGCCCAGCAGCCTGAACAGCGGGGCGGTCCAGCGCACCAGCGCAGCACTGCTTCTGGCCGCCAGGGGCGTGTACAGGCTCCAGCCCAGTGCCAGCACCGCCATCAACAGGCCGCCGATGTAATCATCCTGGCCCCAGTGTGCGCCCGCGACCAGGCGTGGCAGCATGAACAGCACCGCCAGCCCCCAGATCACCAGGTACTGCCCGACGCGGCGACTGAAGACGCTCATGAACAGCGCCCAGATGAGCAGTACCGAAGCATGATCGCCCGGGAAGCTCTTGCTGGAACGGTCCTTGAGCTCCCAGGTTGCCTCCAGGTGTGGGTAGTAGTCACTCAGGTGCACGGCGCCATCGAGCATCATCGACGGGCTGTTGTGTTGCCAACCGGCAGCGTCGACCCACTTGGAAAACAGTGCTCGAATCACCACTAAGAGCAGTAGCGTGACCAGAAAGCCGAAAAATGCCTGGCGAACCTGGGTGGTCTTGAACACCCAGTCGCCCCGGATCAGCGTGGCCAGCAGGATCAGGCCGACGACGATGTCGAACGGGCGCAGGCTGCCGACGGTCCAGATGTAGCGCCAGGCGGTGCTTTCAGCCAGCGGTGCGTTGAGGCTGTGGAACAGCCATTCGTCGAATGTCAGGCACAGCATCTGGCCAACAGGCCATAACCAGAAACACAGTAGTGCGATGGGCAGTAGCGTACAGGCTACCAATGGCCCCCAGGACCACCTCGCTTGGAACAGTGGTCGATTGTCCATAAGATACCTCGATCTCCTAACGGGAATGAGCGCCCGAAACGCTCGACGACGGGATTGCAAATCCCGGCAATTATCTTGTCATTATTTTCAGATAGCCAGACAACCATGAGCGATTTGCCAGATACAGATTTCACCCAACGTTTCATCTTCGACGAGCGCGATGTGCGCGGCGAGTGGGTGTCTCTCGATGACAGCTACGCCGCGGTGTTGGCGCGTCACGAGTACCCGGCGCCGGTCAAGACCTTGCTCGGCGAGCTGATGGCCGCCACCGCGCTGCTGGTCGGTGCCCTCAAGTTCGACGGCCTGCTGATCCTGCAGGCGCGCTCGGAAGGGCCTATTCCATTGCTGATGGTCGAGTGCTCCGGGGACCGAGACATCCGCGGCATGGCCCGCTACGAGGCCGACCAGATTGCAGCCGATGCCACCCTGTCCAATCTGATGCCAGGCGGGCACCTGACGCTGACCATCGATCCGGTCAGGGGCCAGCGCTACCAGGGCACTGTCGAGCTCGACGGTGCCGACCTCTCGGAATGCTTCACCAATTACTTCGTGCAATCCCAGCAGCTGAACACTCGGTTCTGGCTGCACGCCGAGGCGGGCAAGGCCCGTGGCCTGCTGCTGCAGCAGCTGCCGCGCGACCGTCAGCCCGACGACGAGGAACGTGAAGACAGCTGGCAGCATGTAGTGGCCCTGGCCAAGACCCTCAAGCCGCAAGAGTGGGCCGAAGCCAACGAAACCCTGCTGCACCGCCTGTACCACGAAGATGCCGTGCGCCTGTTCGACGTCCAGCCCCTGCGCTTCAACTGCAGCTGCTCGCGCGAGCGTTCCGGCAATGCGCTGGTAAGCCTGGGTGAAGCCGATGCCAAGGCGTTGGTAGAGGAATGCGGGGGTACGGTGGAGATCGACTGCCAGTTCTGCAATGAGCGGTATTTCTTCGATGCCAGCGATGTCGCACAGCTCTTTGCCGGCGGCGGCACGGACTCTGCCTCAGAAACTCTTCACTGAAACGTTTCACTACAGGGGATTCTCCTGTCGAATTGCGCAAAAGCTCGGTTCTGACAGGAGGGGCCTACTTTTTTTGGGCGTTTCTGGCATAATCCGGCCACTTTTTTCGCTGTAGTAGTTTTTCTGAAACGACTACAAAACGTTTGGAGCACTCGGCCTCGGGCCGGATGGGGTATCTCATGACGCAAGCCAACAACACCGTGTACACCGACCTGAGCGTCGATGAGCTGGTAAAAGAAGCGCTGCAACGCGGTGAAGGTGTACTAGCCGACACGGGTGCACTGGTCGTGGAGACCGGCCACCGTACCGGCCGTTCCCCGGCTGACCGTTTCATCGTCGAAGAACCTTCCACCCAGGACGCCATCGCCTGGGGCCCGATCAACCGCAAGTTCCCGGCCGACAAGTTCGATGCCCTGTGGGACCGCGTCGAGGCGTTCAACAACGCCCAGGATCACTTCGTTTCCTACGTCCACGTAGGGGCGGCGGCCGAGCACTACCTGCCGGTCAAGATGACGACCCAGACAGCCTGGCAGAACCTGTTCGGGCGTTGCCTGTTCATCAACCCGGAGCAGTTCAACCCGGCTGGCCGTGGCGAGTGGCAGATCCTCAACGTCGCCAACTTCGTCTGCGAGCCTGAGCGTGATGGCACCAACTCCGATGGTTGCGTGATCATCAACTTCGCCCAGAAGAAAGTGCTGATCGCTGGCATGCGTTACGCTGGCGAAATGAAGAAAGCCATGTTCTCGGTACAGAACTTCCTGCTGCCGGCTGCCGACGTACTGCCAATGCACTGCGCGGCCAACATCGGCGAAGAGGGTGATGTCACCCTGTTCTTCGGTCTGTCCGGCACCGGCAAAACCACGCTGTCGGCCGACGAGAGCCGCTACCTGATCGGTGACGACGAGCACGGTTGGGGTGAAGGTGTCGTCTTCAACATGGAAGGTGGCTGCTACGCCAAGTGCATCGACCTGTCCGAGAAGAACGAGCCGGTCATCTGGAAAGCCATCAAGCATGGCGCCGTCCTGGAAAACGTCGTGCTCGATGCCAACAAGCACGCCGATTACAGCGACGTCAGCCTGACCCAGAACAGCCGCGCCGCCTACCCGCTGGAACACGTGGCCAAGCGCTCCGAGGCTAACCTGGGTGGTGAGCCGAACGCGGTCATCTTCCTGACCTGCGACCTGACTGGCGTACTGCCGCCCGTATCGATCCTGAACAACGAGCAGGCGGCCTACCACTTCCTGTCCGGCTACACCGCGCTGGTCGGTTCCACCGAAATGGGCTCGGGCGGCGGCATCAAGTCGACCTTCTCCACCTGCTTCGGCGCGCCGTTCTTCCCGCGCCCTGCTGGTGAGTACGCCGAGCTGCTGATCAAGCGCATCAACGGCTTCAACTCCAAGGTCTACCTGGTCAACACCGGCTGGACGGGCGGTGGCTACGGTGTGGGCAAGCGCTTCAGCATTCCGACCACCCGTGCCGTGATCGCTGCCATCCAGAGCGGCGCGTTGGTCGGTGCTGAAACCGAGCACCTGGACATCATCAACCTGGACGTGCCGAAGTCGGTACCAGGCGTCGAGACTGACCTGCTCAACCCGCGCACCAACTGGGCTGACAAGGCTGCCTACGACGAAGCCGCCAAAGGTCTGGCCAACCTGTTCATCGAAAACTTCAAGAAGTTCGACGTATCCGACGCCATCAAGGCTGCGGGTCCTCAGCTCTAAGCTGAAGCAGGTTGTAGTAAAAGAGCCGCCCTTCGGGGCGGCTTTTTGCTGGGGGCTTCAAAAGGGTTAATTCGATCAAGCGGCTCATTTTCTGGTTCACTGTGTACACCCAATGTGAAGCCGCGAGCCCGCCCGATGATCCAGCCTCCCCAGCGCACTGCCTTTTCCCACGTGCATCCGATCCTGACCCGCGCGCAAGACAACGACGCCAACGGCCATATCGCCGGCTCGACCGTGCATGCGTACTTTGAAACGACCATCCAGTCTTTTCTGATTGAGCACGCGGAACTGGACCTGCGCGACGGCGAACTGGCGGCGTTTGTGGTCAGCTCGGCGGCAGACTTCTACGCCCTGCCGGGCTTTCCGGACATACTGGAGGTGGCGCTGGGGGTGACGCGTCTGGCTGGGAGCACCGTGGAGTACCGGCTGGCGCTCTATCGCCCTGGTGAGGCCCAGGCTTGTGCGGTGGGGACGGTGGTGCAGGTGTTCATTGACCGAGCCAGTGGCCAGCCGGTAGCGCTACCGGCGCAATTGGCAGCGAGGTTAGCGACGCTTGCAGAGCGGGCTCAATAAAAACCCCGCCATCAAGGCGGGGTTCTATGCGCAGCGGCTACCCTGACTCATCAAGGGTGGCGATGGCGGCCGTGCTTGCGGTGGCCATAATGGTGACCACGGTCCCAGTGACGACGGTCGTCGTAGTCGCGGCGGTAGCGGCGATGGTCGCGGCGATCATCCTGATCGGCCTTGTTGCCCATGTAGTTGCCCAGGGCACCGCCTGCGCCACCGCCAGCGGCTGCACCGATGTAACTGCCGGTGGTGCCACCAACGCTACGGCCTACTACGTTGCCGCCTGCTGCGCCGAGCGCACCGCCGATGGCCGCTTCGCCGCGCTGACGCTTGTCGGCGCCGACCGCACTGCCGGCGGCGCCGCCCAGGCCTGCGCCAATGGCGCCGCCAGTGCTACCACCGATGGACTGGCCTACGACTGAGCCCAGTACCCCACCCAATGCGCCGCCAATGCCGGCCTCGGTGGAGCCGCCTGCCATGGCAACGCCGCTGAGCAAGCTAAAAGACAACAACAGAATCGAGGAGTACTTCTTCATTCAAGAGAGCCTCAGAAGGATGACGAGGCGAATGTGCTTCTATCTGCGTCCAGTGGCAACGAATATCCGACGAATTGCACGGGTTGTACACAATTCGTCAACTCATTGATTTATAAGTGAAACTTTATCTTTTTCCTGCGGTCTTATGCTCTTGTGACAGAGCCCTGATCCTGCATTGGACCAGGGCTTTTTCATTCAGAGAATTCGTCCGTCGTCCTCGGCGCGTTCCAGCTTGATGGCAATGAACTTGGACGTTGGCGTGTGGCTACCCTCGCCAATGCTCTCCAGCGGTACCAGCGGATTCACTTCTGGATAATAGGCCGCTGCCTGCCCGGCAGGTATGTCGAACGCCAACAGGGTAAAGCCGCGCACTCGGCGAACATGCTCATCCCCCCACAGTGAAACGATGTCGACCTTCTGGCCAGGCTTGAAGCCCAGCCGAACGATGTCGGCTTCGTTGGCGAACAACACGTCGCGCTGGCCGCGCACGCCTCGGTAACGGTCGTCCAGGCCATAGATGGTGGTGTTGTACTGATCGTGCGAGCGCATCGATTGCAATACCAAGTCCGGCACCTGGCCGCTGGCACGCACGCGCTCGTCGAGCAGCGAATCTGGCAGCAGGTTGGCTTTGAAGTTGGCGCGGCCATTGGCCGTGACCCACTCACGCCGGCCGGCGCTATTGCCCAGGTAGAATCCCCCAGGCTGCCGCATGCGCTGATTGAAATCAGAGAAGCCTGCAATGGTGTCGGCGATCAGAGCCCGAATACGGTCGTAGTCGGCCACCAGCCATTGCCAGTCCACAGGGTGTTTGCCCAGGGTGGCAGCAGCGATGCCAGCGATGACCGCGGGCTCAGACCGCATCTGCCGGGACAGTGGCTTGAGCTGGCCGTTGGAGCCGTGGACCATGCTGAACGAGTCTTCGACGGTGACCGCTTGAGGCCCGTCCGCTTGCATGTCGATGTCGGTACGGCCCAGGCAAGGCAGGATAAGCGCCTGCTTGCCGTGAACCAGGTGGCTGCGGTTGAGCTTGGTGCTGATGTGCACGGTCAGTTCGCAGTTGCGCAGCGCTCGCGCCGTGCGTTCGGTGTCAGGCGTGGCCTGGGCGAAGTTGCCGCCTAGTCCGATGAACACCTTGGCGTGCCCCTGGAGCATGGCATGGATGGCTTCGACGGTGTTGTGCCCGTTCTTGCGCGGCACCGGGAAGCCGAAGCGCGCCTCGATGGCGTCGAGCAGGGCGGCCGGCGGACGCTCGTTGATACCCATGGTGCGGTCGCCCTGCACGTTGCTGTGACCGCGGACCGGGCACAGCCCGGCCCCTGGCGCGCCAATATTGCCGCGCAGCATTTGCAGGTTGACCAGTTCCTGGATGGTCGGCACCGAGTGACGGTGCTGGGTGATGCCCATGGCCCAGCACATGATCACGCGCTGGCTCCGGCAGTACATGCGGGCGGCCAGTTCGATGTCTTCGAGTGCCAAGCCCGACTGCTGCTGGATATGCGCCCAAGGCGTGGCATCGACCACCGCCAGGTAGTCGTCCAGGCCGTGCCCGTGCTCGGCGATGAAGGCGTGGTCGAAGACCGCCGGCTCACCCTTGGCTTGCGCTTCACGCTCCCATTGCAGGGCGAACTTGGCCATGCCCCGCAGCATGGCCATGTCGCCACCCAGGGCCGGGCGGAAGAACGCCGTATTGGTGGGGCGGTCGCTGTTGGTCAGCATCTCCAGCGGGTTTTGCGGGTGCTGGAAGCGTTCCAGGCCGCGCTCCTTGAGCGGGTTGATGCACACCACCTGCGCGCCGCGTTTCACGGCATCGCGCAGCGGGTCCAGCATGCGCGGATGGTTGGTGCCCGGGTTCTGGCCCCAGACGAAGATCGCATCGGCGTGCTCGAAATCCTCGAACGTGACGGTACCCTTGCCCACCCCCACACTCTGCCCCAGCGCCACACCGCTGGCCTCGTGGCACATGTTCGAGCAGTCCGGGAAGTTGTTGGTGCCGTAGGCGCGCACGAAGAGCTGGTAGAGGTACGCCGCTTCGTTGCTGGCGCGCCCGGAGGTGTAGAACTCGGCCTGGTCAGGGCTTGCGAGCTTGTTCAGCTCTCGGCCGATGAGGGCGAACGCGGCGTCCCAGCTGATGGGCTGGTAGCGATCAGTGGCGGCGTCGTACACCATCGGCTCGGTCAGTCGGCCTTGGTACTCCAGCCAGTAATCGCTTTGCTGCAGCAACGAGGTGACGCTGTAGCGGGCGAAGAATGCAGCGTCCACGCGGCGTTTGGTGGCTTCCCAGTTGACCGCCTTGGCGCCGTTTTCGCAGAACTTGACCATGCCGCTTTCAGGCGAGTCGCCCCAGGCGCAACCTGGGCAGTCAAAGCCGCCGTTCTGGTTGGTCTTGAGCAGGGCACGGATGTTCTTCAGCGGGTTGTCGCTGCCCACCCAGGCTTTGGCTACGCTGCGCAGTGCACCCCAGCCGCCGGCAGGGCCGTGGTAGGGCTTGTAGCGAGGAGAGGAGGCTGGGGCGTTTTTCGGAATAGGCTGGTACGAGGTCACGGCTGTTACGACTCCGCCGCCGGGCTGTAGACCCGCGGTGCGCTGTGTTTGGGCAAATGAATGAGGTTGAGGTTGTGCCTGCGTGCCCATTGCAGGGCCAGGCCCGTAGGCGCCGACAGGCTGACCAGGGTCTGGATGCCGGCACGCAGCACCTTCTGGATCAATTCCAGGCTGCAACGGCTGGTGACGATGGCCAGGCCGCCGTCGCTGTCGATACCCTGACGCAATAGTGCGCCAATGAGCTTGTCGAGGGCGTTGTGCCGGCCAATGTCTTCGCGGCCCAGCAGCAGTTCGCCATGGCGGTCCATGAACAAGGCCGCATGCACGGCGCCGCAGTGCTGGCCCAGCGGCTGAAAGGCGTCGATCCGCTGGCGCAGGCCGACCAGCCACTGGGCAGGGGGCAACGGTGCGCCCGGCAATTTGGCCAGGTCCGGCAGCGCCTGCTCCAGGGCTTCGACGCCGCACAGGCCACAGCCGCTGGTGCCGGCCAGTTGGCGGCGTTGGTTCTTCAGGTTCCAGAAGGCGCGGCTGGAGATTTCCAGGTCTGCATACATCGAAGCGCCGCTTCCCGACAGTTTGACGTCGTAGATTTCGGCAGTGCTTTCAACGATGCCGCTGCCCACACTGAAGCCAACGGCAAAATCTTCCAGGTCGGTCGGGCTGACGAGCATGACGGCCTGGTTCAGGCCGTTGTACACGATCGCCAGGGCGACTTCTTCGGCCAGTGGCGTGCTGCCGGGCTGGCCATCGCCGAGCTGGACGTAATCATAGGTAGTGCTGGCGGCGGGCATGGCTAACGGTAACGAGGCCGCACACAGCGGTGGCTTGCTGTTCATCCAGGCGTGCTCTTGATCGGCGACGGGCGCCGGCTTACTGAGGCTACAAGCCTAGGCTTGCCTGCCGGCGACGTCTAATTGCTAGGGTCTATGCCGTGATAGACCGCGTCGATAGGTCGCAGTGCGATGACCGATTGAGTCTTGGCCCAGACTTCATTGTCCAACGGTTTCACATCAACAAGGAGAGCGTCATGAGTCTATTCAGCTTTGTGAAGGAAGCAGGCGAGAAGTTGATCGATCTGCTGACCCCCGGCAATGCCGAGGCCGAGGAGCAGTTGAAGAAGCACGTCGAAAACGTCGGGTTGGGTAACCCCAACATCACTGCCACCGTGGAAGGCGACAAGGTGACCCTCAAGGGCGAGGTGGCCAGCCAGGAAGAGAAAGAGAAGATCATTCTGGCAGCCGGCAACATTGAAGGCGTGGCCAGCGTCGACGACCAGATCACCGTCACCGGCCCCGTAGCCCAGGCGGCGCGCTTCGTGACCGTGGAGAAGGGCGATACCCTCAGCGCCATCTCCAAGAAGGTCTACGGCGATGCCAACAAGTACCAGAAGATCTTCGAGGCCAACAAGCCCATGCTGTCGGATCCGAACAAGATCTATCCGGGCCAGGTGCTGCGTATTCCCGAGTAACCGATAGGCCCATCCAGAGGCTTGTCACCGCAACCCGCGCCCATGGCGCGGGTTTGCGTTCAAAGACCGTTCAGCAATTCCCGATAGTCTTCGACAGCTGCGAACTCTGCGGTGTCTCGAGGCTGCGCCTGGCTGTCCGGCTGGCGCACCGCCAGCAAGTGGCCCACGCCGAATTGCCGGGCACTGCGCAAGATGGGCAGCGTGTCGTCGATGAACAGGCTGCGGGCAGGTTCAAAGCCGATATCGGCCTGCAAGGCATCCCAGAACTGCGGGCTCTCCTTGGGAAACCCGTAGTCGTGGGAGCTGATCATGCGGTCGAAGTAGGGTGCCAGTTCGATGCGTTCGAGCTTGAGCGAGAGTGAATCGCGGTGTGCATTGGTGATCATGATCACCCGCTTGCCTGCCTGGCCGATCGCGGCCAGAAAGGTATCGGCATCGGGCCGCAAGGCGATCAGGTCGGCGATTTCGCGCTTGAGCTCGCGGATCGGCAGGCGCAGCTCACGGCTCCAGAAGTCCAGGCAATACCAGTTCAAGGTACCGGCGTTGCGCTCGAACAGCGGCTCGAGTTCCAGCTGCGCCATCGCCCGGCTTACGCCGTGCAGCTCTGCATAGCGCTGCGGCAGGTGCTCCAGCCAGAAGCGGTTGTCGTAATGCAGGTCGAGCAGTGTGCCATCCATGTCCAGCAGGACGGTATCGATGGCGGACCAAGGAAGAACAGGCATGGGAAACTCTCGTTCGGTCGGCAAGCCACGGTATAGTAACCCGTTCACGCCAAGGAGCCCCCCATGCGCCAGAAACCTACCGTCCTCAGCCGCGAGATCGTCGCCAGCAGCCGCCTGTTCCGAGTCGAGGCCGTCGAGTTGCGCTTCAGCAACGGCGTGGAGCGCACCTACGAGCGGCTGGTGGGCCGGGGCAATGGCTATGGTGCGGTGATGATCGTGGCCATGCTCGATGCCGAGCACGCAGTGCTGGTGGAAGAGTACTGCGGCGGGACTGACGAATATGAACTGTCGCTACCCAAGGGCTTGATCGAACCGGGCGAGGACGTACTGGCGGCAGCTGACCGGGAGCTCAAGGAAGAAGCCGGCTTTGGTGCACGGCAACTGGAGCACCTGACCGAGCTGTCCCTGTCCCCGGGCTACATGAGCCAGAAGATCCAGGTGGTACTGGCCACCGACCTGTATGAGGAACGGCTGGAGGGCGATGAGCCGGAGCCGATGGGCGTGGACAAGGTCAACCTGCGGGAGCTGTCGGCCTTGGCGATGCACCCGCAGTTCAGCGAAGGGCGTGCGCTGGCTGCCTTGTACCTGGCGCGTGACCTGCTGATCCAGCGCGGGGTACTGGCACCATGAACGATCAGCAATTGATGCAGGACGTGGTGGCGTTGGCGCTGTCGGCGGGCGAGACGATCCTGCCGTTCTGGCGCGCTGATGTGGCCGTCGTCAACAAGGCCGACGACTCGCCCGTCACGGCTGCCGACCTGGCAGCACACCAGGTAATTGCAGAGGGCTTGCAGACCCTGGCCCCGCACATTCCCGTCCTGTCCGAAGAAGACTGCGATATCCCGTTGGCGGAGCGCCAGACGTGGCGCCGTTGGTGGTTGGTCGACCCGCTCGACGGCACCAAGGAGTTCATTGCCGGCAGCGAGGAGTTCACGGTCAACATTGCCTTGATCGATCAGGGCGAGGTGGTGTTCGGGGTAGTATCGATGCCCACTTCGGGGCGTTGCTACTTTGGAGGGCGGGCACTGGGTGCCTGGCGAGCGGAGCGGGGTGAAACCGCGCAGGCCATCCAGGTGCGCGCCACCCCGCCTGCCGGGTCGCCGTTCACCGTGGTTGCCAGCCGCCGGCACTCCAGCCCTCGGCAAGAGGCTTTGCTGAACGGGTTGGGTGCTGCGGTGGGGCCGCTTGAGCTGGTGTCGGTGGGCAGTTCACTGAAGTTCTGCCTGTTGGCCGAAGGCAGCGCCGACTGCTACCCACGCTTGGCGCCGACCTCCCAGTGGGACACGGCGGCCGCCCAGGGTGTGGTCGAGGGTGCCGGGGGCGAGGTGATTGAGGTCGACGGCCAACCCTTCCGCTATCCGGCGCGTGAATCGTTGCTCAATCCCTACTTCCTTGCCCTGCCGGCGGGGGCCCGTTGGCGAGAGGCTTTGCTTGGGCTTGTTTGACTGGCGAGGGTAAGTGTGGCTTTAGGGATTGAAATTGTTCATGGGTAGAGGACCGAAGGGGCCGCTTTGCGGCCCATCGCGGCCGGTCCGGCGCCCCGGCAAAGCCGCTCCCATCCGAGAAATCGATAGCCTTTTTTAATGCACGGACCCGCAGGCAAATGCGGTCTTTGTGGGAGCGGCCTCGTGCCGCGATGGGCCGCGAAGCGGCCCCAGTTCCCGGTTTCAATCAAGACCGCCAATTGGCCGCCCGCCGCTCACCTGTGCAACACATACTGCCCGCTGAACATCACCGCCACTTCATCACTGCCCACATTGCTCACCGTCGTTTCCAGCGTCAGCCGTGCCCGCCCACGCCGCTGATACATTGCCAGGAATCGCGACCAGGCCTTCTCGTCCGGAGCAGCGCAACTGGCCACGGCAGCGCCGGTAACCGGCAGCGGGTAGCTGATCTGCCCTTCCTGAATGACGATGTGCCCATCATCGATGCCCAGTTCCTTTAGCCGCAGGTGCAACCAGCCCCAGCCGGCCAGTACCGCTGCGCAGTAGAGGCTGCCGCCGAACATGGTGTTCTTGTGGTTGACGTTGGCGGCCAAGGGCAGTTGCAGGCGCAGGGTATGCTGTTGCCAGTCCAGTACCTCCAGGCCCATGTCCCGGGTCAATGGAATATCGGAGTGAAGCACTGTCTGCAGAGGGTGAATCGGTTTGCTCATCAACGGGTTTCCTCATGGTCGTCATGGCCACCGCCGCCGCCTTCGAAGCTCAGGCCATGCTTGCGCAACTTGTCGTGCAGCGTCTTGCGTGGAACACCCAGCGCTTCGGCCAGGCTACGCAGCGAGCCGTGCGGCTGAGCAAGTTCGGCCGTGATCAACGAGCGTTCGAAGTGCTCGACCTGCTCGCTCAGGTTGCCGGTGACGGGGGCGGGAGCGTGGGTTGCAGGCGGCGCCTGGCCATCGAGCGCCAGTTCCAGCCCGAGGGCGAAGCGTTCGGCCGCGTTTTGCAGTTCGCGCACGTTGCCCGGCCAGTCATGACGCAGCAGCAAAGCCCGTTGCGCGGGTTGCAGGGCGTGCGGCCCCAGGCCATGGCGCTGACTGGCGGCATCGGCGAAATGCTGGAAGAGCATCAGGATGTCGTCGCCACGTTCGCGCAGCGGCGGAATGCGCAAGGGCGCGACGTTCAGGCGGTAATACAGATCGGCGCGAAAACGCCCCTGGTCGGCGGCCTGGCGCAAGTCTTCCTTGGTGGCGGCGATGATGCGGATGTCCAGCGGTATCAGCTGATTGCCACCCAACCGCTCGACGACGCGCTCCTGCAGCATGCGCAACAGCTTTACCTGCACATCCAGGCTCATGCTTTCGATTTCATCGAGGAACAACGTACCGCCATTGGCAAATTCGAATTTGCCGATGCGGCGTTTTTGCGCGCCCGTGAAGGCGCCGGGCTCATGGCCAAACAGCTCGCTCTCGACCACCGATTCGGCCAAAGCGCCAGCGTTGATGGCCACGAAGGGCCCGTCCCGGCGGCTCGACAGGTCGTGCAGGGCGCGGGCGACCACTTCTTTGCCAGCCCCGGTCTCACCAAGGATCAATACGTCGGCTCGCGTGCCGGCGAGTGCGCCGATCTGCTCGCGCAGGCGCTGCATGGCCGCAGACTGGCCCACCAAACGTGTGGCCAGTTGCTGGCGGTCGCTCAATGCCATGCGCAGGCTGCGGTTCTCCAGCACTAATTGGCGCAGTGCCAGGGCGCGGCGCACGCTGTCGAGCAGGGCGTCGCTGGCAAAGGGCTTTTCCAGGAAGTCGTAGGCACCGGCGCGCATGGCTTGTACCGCCAACGGGACATCGCCGTGCCCGGTGATCAACAGCACCGGCAGCTCGCTGTCCAGGCCATGCAATTGTTCAAGCAGCTGCAGGCCGTCGATACCCGGCATGCGGATATCGCTGACTACAACGCCTGGCCAGTCTGCCGGGATACGCTCGGCCAGGCCATGGGCATCGGCCAATGCCACGACCTTGAGCCCGGCCAGGTCCAGCGTCTGGCTCAGGGCCTGGCGCAGGTGTGCGTCGTCGTCGACCAGGATCACCTGGGCGCGACTGTCGATCAGTGTCTCGGGGCTCATGCCGAAGAATCCTCTGAATTGGGCAAGGTGGCACCCGGTGGGGCCACGCGCATTTTCAAGGTCAGCAACGCACCGCCCTCGGGGTGGTTGGCCAGCAGCAGCTCACCCCCTAGGGTGCGCATCAGGCTGTCACAGATGGCCAGGCCCAAGCCCAGCCCCTGGGTGCGGGTCTTGGTGGTGAAAAAGGGCTCCATGGCATGCCCCAGTGCCTGACGGCTGAAGCCGGGGCCGTTGTCGCGAATGTACAGATAAACGTAATCGTCCTGCTGTTCGGCACTTATCCACAGCCGGCGCGGGTTGGCCTTCTCGGTCAACGCGTCCAGGGCATTGGCCAGCAAGTTGCCCAGTACCTGGCGCAGGCGGGTTTCGCCCGCCTGTACCCACAGCGTGGCTTCCGGCAGGTCGCGCACCAGCTCAACCGCCATTGCCCGGCGACGTTTGGCAAGCAGGGCCAGGGCGTCGTCCAGGGCCGGTTGCAGGGCTACGCTTTCTGGAGCATGGCGGTCGCGGCGGGCAAAGGCGCGCAGGTGGGCAATGATCGAGGCCATGCGCCCGGTCAGCTCGCCGATCAGTTTCAGGTTGCCGCGCGCGTCTTCGGTACGTTGGTGGTCCAACAGGATCTCGGCGTTTTCGGCATAGCTGCGAATGGCTGCCAGGGGCTGGTTGAGCTCATGGCTGATACTCGCCGACATGGTGCCCAGCACCGACAGCTTGCCTGCCTGCACCAGTTCGTCCTGGGCCCTCACGGCCTCCTGCTGGGCATTCTCGCGTTCGAGCACGGCGCTTTTGAGGCGCGCATTGAGCCCTTCGAGGTCGGCGGTACGCTCGGCCACCCGCTGTTCGAGTTGCTGGCGCCCGCGGGCCTCGAAATCGATGCGGTCCATATAATGACGGCGCCGCTGCATCACCAGGCCGGTCAGCAGCACGATGACCAGCAGAGCGCCGGCACCGATGGCCGTGACCGTCTGCGCGGAGCGGTCCACCAGGATGCGCGGCGCAAGTATGCTGACCTGCCAGCCGGTTTCTGGAATGGCCCGGGTCTGGGTGATCCAGGCATCGTCACTGATCACCAGCGGCTGGGGGGCCTGGGTTGGGTACGGCTGGATGGCGATGATGGCCTGGCGCTCGGCTGCGGTCAGCGGCCGGGTAGCGCGAAAACGCCACTCCGGGCGTGACGTGAGGATGACCACGCCGTTGTGATCGGTCAGCAACAGTTGCTCGGGCGTGCGGCCCCATAAGGTCTCGGTATGATCGAGGTCAACCTTGACCACCAGCACACCGACGGTGCGTTCGCCGTCGCGCACGGCGGCGGCGAAGAAATAACCCCGCTTCGCGGACGTTGTGCCCTGGCCGAAGAAACGACCGAGGTGCCCGGCCATGGCTTCGTTGAAGTAGGGGCGAAACGCGAAGTTGCGCCCTACGAAGCTGTCGTGTTTGTCCCAGTTTGAGGCCGCCAGGGTATTGCCGCTGACGTCCATGAGGTACATCACCTCGGCGCCGGTCTGCTGCACGATGTTTTTCAGCAGGCGGTTGGCATTGGTGACCGCTTCCAGGCGAAACGGGTCGGCCAGCACCCCGCGCAGGGCTGGCAAATCGCCAAGGATCTGCGGCAAGGTTTCATAGCGGTGCAGCGTGCCCAGCAGGTTGGCGACATACAGGTCGAGGGTCTGCCGGTTCTGCGAGGCCAACTCTTGCCGGTAATAGCGCTCAGCCAGGTGATGCAGCGGCCATAGCAGCGGCACCAGGCACAGCGCCAGTAAAGCCAGGCTGCGCCAGCGAGGGCGGCGAGGAGGGGTGTTCTTGGCGATCATCACATCATTGCGTCAGAAGGGTCTGAAGCAATTATGCGCTAGTTAAGGCAGCACTTGTGCTTCTGCCCACGACACGCCCAGCTTGTCCTTGTCTGAGAGCACAGGCGGCTGTTGCAGACCCCAGTCGATGGCCAGTGTCGGGTCGTCCCAGCGGATGCAGCGGTCGGCCTGTGGGTTGTAGTAGTCGGTGGTCTTGTACAGAAACTCCGCCGAATCGCCCATCACCGCAAAGCCATGGGCAAAGCCTGCCGGGATCCACAGCTGACGATGGTTTTCCGCCGACAGGTGCACTGCCACCCACTGGCCGAACGTGGGCGAGTGCCTGCGCACATCCACGGCCACATCGCGGATCTCGCCCTGTACCACGCGCACCAGTTTGCCTTGGGTATTGGCCACCTGATAATGCAGCCCACGCAGCACGCCCCGGCCAGAGCGCGAGTGGTTGTCCTGGACGAACTCGACCTTGGCGCCGGTCAGCCGGGCAAACTCGCGGGCGTTGAAGGACTCGAAGAAAAAACCTCGGCTGTCGCCGAAGACCTTGGGTTCGATGATCAGCACTTCGGGAAGGGTAGTGGGTATCACGTTCATCGGGAAACACTCTGCATGCTGTGCGTTATGACCCTAGCTGGCAGAAGCGTGCTTGTCCTGTCGAGCAAGGCGCGCGGCACTGCTCTGGTCAATGCTAGGGTGAAGGTTGCGCCCGACCGGCGTCACGTATTTGCCGATTATTATCGAAATATTGTGTCGGGCTTATCAGGGTCTTGCGGCATTATTCTGTTTCAACACGGATTTATATCGGTTATAAACGCTTTTTACGCCCATACCCTTCCGGGCAGGGCCATGACAGAGGTCAACGATGAAAACCCTCACTTCCACGCCCCGTGCCGATGGTTTCCACATGCCCGCCGAATGGGCCCCGCAAACCCAGGTCTGGATGGTCTGGCCCGAGCGGCCGGATAACTGGCGCCTGGGCGGCAAGCCGGCACAGGCGGCCCATGTCACCCTGGCCAAGGCGATCGCGCGCTTCGAACCGGTCACCGTGGGCGTCTCTGCCGGCCAGTATGAAAACGCGCGTCGCCTGCTGGACCAGCCCAATATCCGGGTTGTCGAACTCAGCAGCGACGATGCCTGGGTGCGTGATACCGGCCCCACTTTCGTGGTCAACGACAACGGCGAAGTGCGCGGCGTAGACTGGGACTTCAACGCCTGGGGCGGCTTCGAGGGTGGCCTGTACGCACCGTGGAACAAAGACGAGGCGTTGGCTGGCAAGGTGCTGGAGATGGAGCGCTGCCAGCGTTATCGCACCGAAGGGTTCGTGCTCGAAGGCGGCTCGATCCATGTGGACGGCGAAGGCACGGTGATCACCACCGAAGAGTGCCTGCTGAACCACAACCGTAATCCACACCTGAACCGCGAGCAGATCGAAGCTGTGCTGCGCGACAACCTCGCGGTCGATACCGTGGTCTGGCTGCCGGACGGCCTGTACAACGACGAAACCGATGGACATGTCGACAACTTCTGCTGTTACGTGCGCCCAGGTGAAGTGTTACTGGCCTGGACAGATGACGCGAACGACCCCAACTACGCGCGTTGCCACGCGGCCATGGAAGTGCTGCAGACCACCCGCGACGCCAGGGGACGGGCCTTCGTCGTGCACAAGATGCCAATACCCGGGCCGCTGTACGCCACCGAAGAGGAATGTGCCGGCGTCGACCAGGTGTCGGGCAGCCAGGAGCGTGACCCTTCGGTGCGTCTGGCAGGCTCGTACGTCAACTTCCTGATCGTCAACGGCGGCATCATCGCGCCGAGCTTCGACGACCCGGCCGATGCCGAGGCCAAGGCCATACTGTCGAGCATCTTTCCTGACCATGAGGTGGTGATGATCCCTGGGCGGGAATTGCTGTTGGGCGGCGGTAACATTCATTGCCTGACCCAGCAGCAGCCGGCGCCTGTGCACCGTTGATGGCCCGTGGGGCGCGGCGAGGGTGTACGCTCGCTTCCCAGCCCGGCGACGCCTGGCACGTGTAGTGGCATAGCTTTTGTATTGTTTTTCAAACAGATAGCCCGGTGTCATCGGGTTGTCTGCTTGTAACACTACTTGCGTAGGTTAGCTGCTCACGGGCCAGGAGTACGTGTAGAAATGAATGCAGCAAGTGAGTCGGCATTGCGCCCATTGGCACTAGACCATGCATCGCTCGAGCGTTTGGCGAAGTGGTTGAAGCACCATGGAAGCAGCAGGGTCAGGACGACCGACCCACGACGGCTACTTGCCGGGCGTTACCCCGAAGGGCTGATCAGCGAGGCTGAGCTTCATGCGTTGATGGCGGTGTGGCGTTAGCCGCGATCCAACGTTCCTCAAACCCTGTAGCACACCGGCAGGGGCAGCCTCGCAAAGGCTGCCCCTGTTGACGTTCAGAAGCTGTAGGTGCCTGTGACGACCAGGCTGCGCGGGTCGCCGACCTGGATCTGCGCTGCACTGGTCGCCGAACTGTAGTAAGTCCGGTCGGCAATGTTGCTCAGCGCCGCCCGCACGCCCCACTCCTGGGTGCGGTACCCGGCCAGCGCATCCCAGCGGCCATAACCTGGCAGGACCGTGGTGTTCTGGTTGTCGGCATACCGCTGACCGACCAGCGTCAGGCCTGTTTCTGCGTACCAGCCCAGTTCTGGCTTCCAGGTGACGAACAGGCTGGCGTTACGCTTGGCCACGTCATTGATCCGGTTACCCTGCTGGCCATTGCTGTCCTTGACGATCGTGGCATCTTGCAGACCAACCCCGCCACGCACGTACCAGTTGCCAACCACATTGCCCATGGCGGTCAACTCGATGCCGCGCGAGCGCTGCAGGCCACTGAGCAAGGTGACTTCCGGGTCAAGCGGGTCGCGGGTACGACGGTTGTACAGCTCGAGCTCATAGACCGCCAGGGTGGTGGTCAGGCGTTGGTCGAACCAGTCGCTCTTCACGCCAACCTCCTTTTGCCGCGTCAGCTCGGGTGCTGTCTCGTTGCTGTTGCCCGGTGCGCCCGGCGTTATACCGATCAGGCCACCGCCTACTGGCGAGAAGGTCTTGCTCCATGACGCATAGAACGAGTGGTTCTGCCACGGGGTATACACCACCCCGATGCGAGGGCTGGTGGTTCGGCTGCTCTGTTTTTCGGACAGGCTGCGCACCTTGTTGGTGGTCTGAACGTCGAATTCATCGAAACGCACGCCTGCCAGCAACTGCCATTGATCGTTCAGGCGAAGCTGGTCTTGCAGGTACAGGCCTCGGCTTTGCACCACGGTGTGGTTATTGCTCGACATCACCATGCGACCGTTGTGCTGCCTGCTCCGGTCAGGGTCGTACAGGTCCACGGGCGGCACGGGCCTGCCGCCGGCGTTTGCCGCAGCCGCGGTGTACAAAGTGGGGTCGCGGCGTTGGCTGCCGAATTCCAGGCCCAGCAGTAGCGTGTGCCCTAGGCCCAGTGTGTCGAAGGTGCCTTCGGCTTCCAGGGTATTGAACAGGTTGCGGGTGTTCAGGTCCTGCTGCCAGCGCTGGCGCGTCACTGTGCCATTGCTGGGGTTGTAGGCGGTGGGGTAGGTGTTGTCGAATTCGCTGTCGAGCTTGAACAGGCTCAGGGTATGACGCAGTTGCCACGCATCGTTGAGCTCGTAGTTCAGGCGTGACCGCAAGGACTGCGCCCGGTCATCGATGAAGTCACGCTGTGTATCGCCGTAGGTCGTGCTGCGGCTGACATTCGCGGGGCGACCATCGACGCCGGGGATACCGCGGTCCGGCGTGCGGTTGAAGCGGCTGTACTCGTATTGCACCAGCCAGTTCAGCCGGCGTGACCTGCCAGCTGACCGAGGGTGCGAACAGCTGGCGGCTACCGTCGACACCGTCACGGAAACTGTTGTTGTCCTGGTTGCCCATGTTCAGGCGCAGGCTGACCGTGTCGCTGGGGTCTGCGCTGAGGTCGGCATACAGGCTGCGCAGGTCCTCGCTGCCTGCCTGTGCCTCCAGGGTAGAACGACGGCCTGCCTCGGGCGCCTTGCTGATGCGGTTGACGATACCCCCCCTGGCCGCCCCGCCCATACAGCACGGCCGCAGGGCCTTTGAGCACATCGACCCGTTCGATGCTGTGCAGGTCGCGGATGTACTGGCTGTCATCACGCACGCCGTCCAGGTAGAAGTCATTGCCGGCTTCGAAGCCGCGAATGCGCACGCTATCGAAGCGCGTGTCGGCACCACTGCTGACGTTGGGGATACCTTCGAGCGCCTTGCCCAACGTGTTGCTGCCGTAGTCCAGCACCTGCGAGGTCTTGACCGTATCCACCGCCTGCGGCACGGCGCGTACGGCGGTGGCGGTTCGGGTCGCAGTACTGACTTCACGCACCCGCGGGCTGTCTTTGTCCCGCTCGCTGTCGGCGGTGACGGACAGCTCAGGCAGTGTGGTAGTAGCGGCGCTTGTGGGGCTGGCAGCCAGCAGGCATGAAATGGAGAGCGTGATAGGAGCGAGGCGAGAAGGGGCAGGCATGACGCGCGTTTGACCGGGCAGTAATGAAGGCGCGAATGATAATTGGTGCTATTTGCTAACGCTCGCCTATTATGGTTTCTGGATTTTTACGTTTCTATCACTTTGTGACTAGTCAGAATGGGGACCTAAGTGAACTTGTCGCCTTGATCAAGATGAGTTTTCAATACCGAGAAGGAATATCCTCCTACAGCTTTAGTTCTAAAGGAAATGCCTCATGAACGCTCGGTTTTTAGTTATATCAACCTGAATTTCACGTTTTTTTGACATTTGTAATCGCACGCCGCTAGGATTCGGCCACGCCTGCTGGCCAATCCGTTTGGCCATGCTGTTGCCAGGGCCGGCCGCGTTTACCGGCAAAGGGCCTTCTGGCAGAACCTGCATAGCGTCGAACCTACGAAGGGGCGTTGGTTCATGGCGTCATTACGCAGCGCGTTTTCGATCAAGAAATAAGGAAAATAACATGTTGAATACCAGGATCAGCCTGGTCGCCCTGGCGATGATCGCCGCGACCCAGGCCCAGGCCAATGACCAGGCCGCCAGCAACGGCTTCATCGAGGACAGCCACGCCAACGTCCTTCTGCGCAACGCCTACATCAACCGTGACAAGAAGCACGGCACCGATGACCAGATCGAGTGGGGCCAGGCATTCATCGGCAACTTCTCGTCCGGCTTCACCCAAGGCACCGTCGGTGTCGGCGTCGATGCATTCGGCCTGTACGCCTTGCGCCTGGACGGCGGCAAGGGCCACAACGGTGGCGGCGGCGTCGACTTCTTCAAGCCGCACGACACCACCAATGCCGATGGCAATGCCCGTTCGCCGCACAACCTGGCCCGTGCCGGTGCTGCCGTGAAGTTCCGCATTTCCAACACCGTGCTCAAGTACGGTGACCAGATGCCTGCACTGCCAGTGCTCCAGTACGACGATGCGCGCCTGCTGCCGGAAAGCTTCACCGGCACCCTGATCACCTCCAAGGAAATCGAAGGCCTGGAGCTGAACGCCGGTCGCTTCACCCAGGAAGCGCGCAAGAGCGCCGAACGCCGTGATGGCGGTGGCCTGAAGTCGATCAACGTGTTGGGCGGTAGCTACAAGTTCAACGACAACTTCACTGCGTCGCTGTACACCGCCGACACCGAAGACGTGATGAAGAAGCACTACCTGGGCCTGAACTACGTCTACGCCATCGCCGACGATCAGTCCCTGACCCTGGACTTCAACGGCTACAAGTCGAGCATCGACAACAAGTACGTGCGTGAAGCGGGCCTGAACGGTGACTCGAACACCATCTGGAGCCTGGCTGCTACCTACGCCTACGGCGCCCACTCGTTCACCCTCGCTCACCAGCGCAGCACCGGTAGCACCGGCTACAACTACGGCTGGTACCAGAACCAGGGCGGCGTGGGTGACGGTGGCTCGACCATCTTCCTGGCCAACTCTTACTGGTCCGACTTCAATGCCGAGGACGAGCGTTCCTGGCAGCTGGGCTATGGCCTGGACTTCGGTGCCTACGGCATTCCTGGCCTGACCTATAAGTTGGCCTACGTGGTGGGTGACAACATCAATACCCGCAACGTCGCCAACCCACAGGGCTTCGGCGAAGGCAAGGAGCGCGAGATCTTCAACCAGATCCGCTACGTGGTCCAGGAAGGCCCGGCCAAGGACCTGTCGGTCAAGCTGCGCAGCTCGTTCCTGCGCACCAACAATGCCGTGCGCCAGAACGGTTACAACGACGACGGCAACGAAGTCCGCGTATTCGTCGAGTACCCGATCAGCATCTTCTGATCCGGTCACCCACGCAGGCCACCTTCGCACCGCGTGCGCCGGTGGCCTGAGCCCACGGGCTGCCCACGTCTAGACAGGCAGCTCGATGGTCACGCGCAACCCGCCCCCCTCACGGTTGTGCATCCGCAACGCCCCCCCATGACTGGTCATGATCCGCTCGACGATACTCAGCCCGAGCCCATACCCGCCGAATGCCTGGTTACGCGAACGCTCGCCACGTACGAACGGTTCGGTGACGGTCGCCAGCAGGTGCGGCGCAATGCCTGGGCCTCGATCCTCGACGTGAACCAGCACCCGTGGCCCTACGCGCTCCACCGACACACTCACCTGACTGGCATAACGCAATGCATTGACCAGCAGGTTTTGCAGACAACGCTGCACCATCAGGGCATCGACGCTCACTACCCCGCCATGACCGAGCACAGGGATGGGCTCATCGGCAGTAGCCAGCTCCGCACACTGGCGTACAACCAGGCGATCAATGTCGACCGGCTGCAGGTTTTGCTGCTCGCCCGCACGCAGGTAGTCCAGCACCTGGCCGATCATGTCGTCCATCTGGGCAATGTTCTGCCGCAACCGCTTCCGGTGTTCGTCATCGGGCATGCGCTCCAGGCGCAGGCGCATGCGCGTCAACGGGGTGCGCAGGTCATGGGAGACGGCGGCGAGAAAGTAAGCCTTGTCGTTGACCATGGCGATCAGGCGCTGCTGCATGGCGTTGAAGGCCTGCGCGGCCTGACGAACCTCGTCGGGGCCGTCGAGCGCCAGCGGCGGTTGTTCTAGGTTGCTGCCCAGCGCCAGCGCTGCATCCGCCAGGCGGCGCAGCGGACGCAGGCACAGGCGCACGGCGATCAGGCACACCACCAGCACGGCGACAATGCGCAGCGCGTACACCCGCAACAGGTAGTCGCTGATCAGCAGCCAGGCGGACTCGCCGCTCCAGCCTTGCAGTTCCTGCCCGTCGATGGTCAACCAATGCCCGTCTGCCAACGGCACCGCAAACTGAAGGTGGGCCTGGGCCGTGCGCAGGCCGAACAGGCTGCGCCAGACGATCGGCTGGCCCAGTTCGTCGGTCAACTGCACCTTCATCAAATGCACCTGCGGCTCACGGCCAAGCTCGTATTTCAGTGCCTGGTGAAGCAGCAACTCGACCCGTTTGCGCCCGCGCCGTTCGTCCTGCTGCGGTGAGGGCAGCTGCTCGGCGCAGCGTAGTTGGTAATGGGCCGGCACCTTGAGCACGCCGGCATGACAGCTGGCCTGCTGGATGAGCGGGGCGCTGCGCGCCGCAATCAAGCGCACGGGGGCTTCGAACACCTGGGCGAAGCGCACATCGAACCAGATGCTGCTGGACATCAACTGGATGGCCAACGTGCCGCCTACCATGATCAGCATCAGCTGCCCGAACAGCGTGCGCGGCCACAGTCGGCGAGCCCAGCGCATGTCAGGCCGTGGCCTGGCTCTGAGCAATGCTCAGCAGATAACCTTCATTGCGGATGGTGAGGATCTGCGCCACATCGCCGGGCGCATGGCGCAAGTGCTGGCGCAGGCGGCTGACGCACATGTCGACCGAGCGGTCGTCTGGCAGGTGGTCGCGGCTGAAGGCACTGCGCGTCAACTGGTCGCGAGACACCACACGGTTGTTGGCTTCGAGCAATTCGCGCAGCACCCGGTAGTCGGAGCGCGGCAGGGTCAAGGTTTGCCCATCGGGGCGCGTCAGCAGGCGCTTGATGTGTTCCAGGCGAAAGCCTGCAAAGACATGTGCTTGGACCTGAGTCGGTTCCTGTACGGCAGCCTCCAGCCGGTGGGGCCTGCGCAGCACGGCCTTGATCCGGGCAATGAGTTCCCGGGGTTCGAAAGGCTTGGCCAGGTAATCGTCGGCCCCCACTTCCAGGCCGATGATGCGGTCCAGTGCGCTGCCCTTGGCCGACAGCATGATCACCGCCAGCCCTGGCTGGGCCTGCAACTGACGGCACAGGCTCAGGCCATCTTCACCGGGCAGCATCAGGTCCAGCACCACGAGGTCCACCTTTTGCCGCGCCAAGTGCTCGTGCATCTGCTTGCCGTCGGTAGCCGCCAGTGCGGCATAGCCTGCGTCGCTTAGGTAATCGCACAGCAGCTCGCGAATCTCGTCGTCGTCATCAACAACCAGCAGGGTTGTGCTCATCTGAAAAAACACCTGTGAGGCGGGCGTCGTTAGCGCCCATTACGTTGCATTACATCCCCGTACATGTCGGGTGTAGAGCCCGGAGGGCTGATCCCTAGAATCCTAACAAAAAATCATCTGCAAATACGAAGCCTTCCCAAATGAATCCCTCAAGCATCGCCAACACCTTCACCGCGTTCACCTGTGGCGGCACCCGCCTCAAGCCCATCGCCCTCTTCGTCGGCCTTGCCATCAGCGGTGGCGTCATGGCCGCCGACAGCGCACCCTTGGTACTCGATGCCACGCAAATCGAAGACAGCGCCCTGCTGCCCCAGGACGATGCCGGCCAGCTGGGCTACACCGTCGAACGCACGCGCAGCTCCACCGGCCTGGCGCTGACCCCGCGGCAAACGCCACAGTCGGTCACCACCATCACCCGCCAGCAGATGGATGATCGCGCCATCCACAGCATCGAGCAGGCGCTGGAAACCACCCCAGGGGTGACCGCCAGCAAATCCGAAGTGGGCGGACGCACCGATTACCGTGCCCGTGGCTACTCCATCACCAACTGGAAAATCGATGGCCTCCAGGCACCCGGCGCGTCGGACTTCAGCGGTAGCGGCAACGCCCTGAACATGGACCTCTACGAGCGCATCGACATCGTGCGCGGTGCCAACGGCTTGCTCGGCGGAACCGGCGACCCATCCGCCACCATCGACCTGATTCGCAAGGCACCCACCCGCACCTTCGGCGGCAGCGCGTACGCTACCTACGGCAGCTGGGACAAACGCCGCCTGGGCGCCGACCTGAACCTGCCGCTGTCCGAAGACGGCCGCCTGCGCTCGCGTTTCGTGGTGACCCAGCAGGACGCCAACTCGTTCCGCGACTACCAGTCCGACCGTTCACGCGCAGCCCTGGCCAACTTCGAGTTCGACCTGGACGATGCCACCACCGTAGGCGCCGGCTACCAGTACGAGTACAACAAGGTGGTGGGCGGTGGTTGGGGCGCCAACATCCCCATCTGGTACCGCGACGGCAGCAAGACCGACCTGCCACGCAGCGCCAACCTGGTTCCGAGCTGGAGCTTTGGCGAATACACCACCCGCACCGCCTTCGGCTCGCTGGTGCACCGCTTCGACAACGACTGGTCGCTGGACCTGAAAGCGTCCCAGAGCACCACCGATGCCCTCAACCATCGAGGCCTGGGTAAGGTCAACTCAGCAGGGCGCGGCCGGTTCGGCGGCTACTGGAATCAGGACGGCAGCGGCGCGGTGCTCAACGGCCTGCACAGCTCTAGCGACACCACCCAGCAGTCTGCGCAGATCGACCTGTCCGGCCCGTTCCAATTGTTCGGCCGTACTCACCAGGCCATGGTCGGCTACAACGACAGCCGTAGCGTGCAGTGGTCGCCGGAGTACCGCTGCAGCATGGTTGGCGGCGGCAAGATCACCGATCCGGTAGTCGGCTGCCAGTTCCGCGCCAACAATGGTCTGCCCATCAGCGATTGGCGCAATGGCGTGGACGGGGACTATGACCTGCTGGCTTCGCAGACCGGCAAGCACAGCAAGACCACCACTCGCCTGCAGGGCATGTACGCCGCGACCCGCCTGAGCATCACCGACCCGTTGTCGGTGATCCTGGGCGTGCGCACCACCGACTACTCGGCCATCACCCGCAGCGTGAATGCCGTGCGCACCAGCCAGGAAGAAAACGGCGTCGTGACCCCCTACCTGGGCGCAGTGTACGACCTGAACGACACCTACTCGCTGTACGCCAGCTACACCGACATCTTCAACCCGCAAACCCAGGAAACCAGCGCTGGCAGCCGGGTCGAGCCGATCCGTGGGCAAAGCTACGAGACGGGCATCAAGGGCGCCTGGTTCGACGGTCGCCTGAACGCCTCTGCGGCGTACTTCCGCACCAAACAGGAAAACAAGGCGGTATTGGACGGCGGCCTGTCCACCCCGACCGGTGGCGATGCCTACAAAGCAGGCTCAGGCCAGGAAACCGACGGCATCGATCTGGAAATCGCCGGCGCCCTGACGCCGGACTGGAACGTGTACGCCGGCTACACCTACCTGCACTTCCGCCGCGTTGACAGCGACGGGCGCAGCGACCCTTCGCACCTGTTCAAAGCCTCCACCACCTACCACCTCAGCGGCCCACTCGACCGCCTGACCGTAGGCGCCGGCGTTACCGCACAGTCCAATATCCGCGCCATATCCAGCCCGGCGGGCCAGCCTGTCAACGGCGTGAGCAGCGGCGCCACCGACGTGAACTGGTCCGGCTACGCCATCTGGAACGCCATGGCCAAGTACCAGGTGACCGACGACACCAGCGTGACCCTCAATGCCAACAACCTGTTCGACAAGCACTACTACACCCGCTACGGGTTCTATGCAGGGGCCGTGTACGGTGACCCGCGCAGCTTGTCGCTGACCGTCAACACCACCTTCTGATCCACGTCCCAAGGACGAACACCTCACCAGCGCTGAGCTGGTGAGGTGCTTCATGCAGGGCTGAAGGGGCGTTCAGAGGGTGGGGGGCTTCGCGTTATCCACAGCGGGCGGCTCGAACCGGTCATCGAAACTGTCCCAGTCCTCGCCGAACAGCTCCATCGGGTGCATGGTCCGGTCGGCACCATTACCGCAGGCCAGCGCCTTGGCTGGGCAATACAGATCGCAGCCCCAGCAAATGCGCTCGGGGTGGCTGGGGTGCTTCGGGAATTTCTTGGCCATGAGGGGCCTCCGGCAAGCAGTACATGACCTGAGCCTAACCCTCCTGGCTCTGTTCGGGTTGACCGAAGTCAAGCACCAGCCAGGGGCATCCGGATCATCACCAGACCCTTTGGCCCCAGAAAACAGGCAGAAACTTCTACGTCGCTTGCCTATATAGCGTAAGGTGGGCGTCCCGATCCGTGAACTGTTTCTGCACAAAACCCCACTAAGCACTTAGCGGGGCGCTGACGCGTTGCTCAACGGCACCTACCCGAAGGGCTTCTCTCAACTATTCTCAGCAAGGACTTGAACGGATCGTGACAGCTCAGCATGACGTTGAACGGTATTCGGGAGAGGTATGACCCTGCAAAAACGTAACAACGTCCAGGTAGCCGGAGCGGGTGACGTGACCCTCGTTCTGTCCCATGGCTTTGGCTGCGACCAATCCATGTGGCGGCTGCTACTGCCGCACTTTCTCGAACGCTTCCGGGTCGTTACATACGACTTGGTCGGGGCAGGGCGCTCGGATCTCAGTGCCTACAAGCGCGACAAGTACGCCACGCTGTGGGGCTATGCCAGCGACCTCAACGAAATCATCGACGAATACGCCCAAGGCGCGGTCATCGTGGTCGCCCACTCGGTCAGCGCCATGATCACTGCACTGGCCGAACGCCAGCGGCCGGGCCGCCTGATGGGGCTGGTCATGGTGGGCGGTTCGCCCTGTTATGTGGACGACGAGGCCTACACCGGCGGTTTCACCCCCGATGAAGTGCACGACCTGCTGACCACCCTCGACGAAAACTACCTGGGCTGGTCCAGCTCCATGGCCCCAGTGCTGATGGGCACCCCCGGCCAGCCGGCCCTGGAAGAGGAGCTGGCCAGCAGTTTCAGCCGCACCGACGCCCAGATCGCCCGGCATTTCGCCCGCGTGATCTTTTTGTCCGACCACCGCAAGGACGTGACGGGCCTGCAACTGCCTACCCTGATCGTGCAATGCACGGGCGACCCCGTGGTGCCTGTGGCGGTGGGTAAATACCTCAACACCGTCATGCCGAGCAGCCAGCTGAGCATCATCGAGAACATGGGCCACTACCCCCAGCTGAGCGCGTCAGGCGCTTGTGCTGCCGAGATGGACCAGTTCTTCACCCACCTTGGCCTCGACCATGGATAACAAGGAGTTGTTGTCTACCCAGGCCTTCTTCGAGCACGCGCCCTGTGCCCTGGTGGTGATGGCGCCCGACGGCACCCTGGTGCGCTGCAACCAGACCCTGGCCGACTGGCTGGGATACGACAGCGCCACCCTGCACGCGATGAGTTTCGACCAACTGCTGCCCGCCGATGGCCGCGTGTTCCTGCTGACCCACTGGGGCCCACTGCTGAACATGCAAGGGTCCATCTCCGAAGTGAAGATTGCCCTGCGCCACAGCGACGGCCGCAAGCTGCCCATGCTGCTCAGCGGCGTACGCCGCGAAAGCGATGACGGCATTCGCTACCACCTGGCGCTGTTCAGCGCCCTCGAAAGCACCAGCAGCGGCAAGGCCGCCCTGGAAGCCATGCAACGCGCCGAAGAAATGCTGGCGCAGAAGATAGAAGCCGAAAGCGCCCTGCAACGCGCCCAGGCCGAACTCGCCGCCGCCTACCAGGAGGTGCAGCGCCGCGCCGTTTTCTCCGAACAGATGGTCGCCATCGCCAGCCACGACCTGAAGAACCCCCTGACCGCCATCCAGATGGCCGCGTCCATGCTCAAGCGCGACCTACCCAACGACCGTGCGCGGCGGTTACTGGCCGGCATCGACAACTCGACTGAGCGCGCGCTGCGCATGATCGTCGACCTGCTCGACTTCGCCTCGGTCAGGCTCGGCCCCGGCATGACCATCCGCCGCGAGCGAGTGGACCTGGTACGTGCCGTGGATTATTCGATAAGTGAGCTGAAGGTGGCCTTCCCTGACGCACAGATTCGGCACTACGCCCGCGGCCGACGCGTGGTGCAGGTCGACCCGGATCGGTTGCAGCAGTTGATTGGCAACCTGGTGGCCAATGGCGTGGCCTATGGCGACCTTCGCTACCCCATCACCCTGACAACGGACTTCTCGGATGACGGGGCGGTGGTGAGTGTGCATAACCATGGTGCTGCGATCGATGACGCGCTGCTGCCCACGTTGTTCGAGCCGATGACCCGAGGCAGCGATTGCCAGGACACGGTGCGGTCGGTGGGGCTGGGGTTGTTTATCGTGAAGAAGATTGCCGAGGCGCATGGGGGGAGTGTGAGCATGTGCTCGGATGAGGTGTTGGGGACACGGTTTGAGGTTTGGTTGGGGTGAGGGGGCTTGGGCAGGTGCGTTCAATGAGCCGGGAATCCTAACCCTTATCTTGCGTAAACGCCGTCCCATACGAGCAATCACCCAACACCGCAGCCAGAACCGAGCGAATCCCAGGGTGGGAGCGGCCTCGCGCCGCGATGAGCTGCACAGCAGCCTCAACAAGGCATTTCAGAAGTTCAATGGATACCCTGTGAGCTCTCAAGTCTCGCAAAGTTGGTTCAGTGCTTCAGTTGCGTTTCTTGCTCGTATACCTAGTCATTATTAGGGCGCCCGTAGGGCGCCCTTAATGTTTTCAAGTCATACTGTCTTTCTGGTTTTTAAAGCGTCTATGCCTTCGTTTAAGTTTTTCGCCAGCTCATGCAGCGCCGCCGCGGCTAAAAATCCTGATCTGGACGCATAAGAGCTGTCTTCTTTCACGCGATCATCTATGCGTTTGAGGAGACCTTCTGGTAAAGACGCGTTAAAGCGAACCGACTTCCCATAGTAGGGGGTGACGTCGAATTCTACGAAAGCCCAGATGCCATCGGCATAAGCCGGGTCCTTCCTATGAAGTTCGATGTTTTGAGGTTGCGGCAGAGGCTCTCCATCTTCTACCAAACCTTCAAAGTGCATCTCTAACGCAAGTTGGACTTCGCTCAATGCTTCATCGATCGTTTCGCCAGCAGAGAAGCAGCCCGGTACGTCTGGAACTGTCACTCCGTAATCGGAATCTTCATCTTTGTGCAAAACAACTGGGTATTTCATTTTAAACATCCCTCCGAAAAAGTTCGGCGATTCGATTTCACTATTGCTAACAGCAAGCTTACGATCTACCAGCAAGTGTAAAGCCGGTCAGAGACCGGCTTGCTTCCAGATGTTTCGAAGCGTCCCGATTGCCACATCTTTACTCGGATGAGGAACCGTAACCCGTCCCTTCTTGGTTGGATGCTTGAACTGCTGGTGGCTCCCATCAGTCCCTTTAACTCTGACCCAACCGTCATCCTTTAGCCGCTTGATGATGTCTCGGCTGTGCACGGGTACCTCCTCAAAGCTTGCCGCAGATGTGTGTATACCACACAACGATTCAGAGGATTGTACACACCAGTACACAATGTCTAAGATCCGATAACCCAACGCTTGTTCCCCACAGCAGGGGATGAGCTCGCATCGACCCTAGTTGCATACGCTTCACCTCCGTTTGCTAATCCTCGACCCCCCGTATCCTGCCCAGAATGCTGAGTGTTATCAGGGATGGCCCCTGCGAATTGTGGGGGATGTCCTCTAGCCTGAGGCTGGCGGCTCCTGACGTCCTGGAGCGAGGGCATCTCCATAATCTGGCCTGTTGAAGCCGTTAAAGGTGGGCGGGTAGAGGCTGCATTGGCTGACGAGACCAGTGCTGCGAGATCCTGAGTCGGATGAAATGCAGCAATGCGATGACCAGGGCATGCCCGACTGTTAGTCAGGTGCACTCCATCCCTTGGTCTGCGGAGCCATCCCCTACATCGCTGCTGCTGGAGCCATTGGCGTCTGTCACGCCTATGTCAGGAGTGAAGTTGCCGCAAAACCGAATGCGATAAGGGCTGCAGCACTGTCAAGAGCGCCCGTCTCTTCCCAGTGAAACAGACGGATCACTGGATAACTGCTTAGGGCAGTCAGGCCTTCTCGGCCATCGGGTTTCACGTACCTGAGCCGCCCGCCTTTGCGGCCGTTGGGTTGCACAAGCAGGTCAAGACCGCCCCCATCGAAGAGCTTGTACTCGCGCTTTCTGGGATTTGCCGTGCGACAGGGGGTACCGGTAGGTGGGGCAGTTTTGCGGGCCACAAGGATAGTCTCCGATATCGAAACGGACCTCTACCCTTAAAACTAGCCTTATTAGCGCTGGCTATTCCCGGAATTCGACGGAACGCCAAAACGAAAAAACCCGCCAAAAGGCGGGTTTTTCGTGAATTCCAGAGATTTTGAAACCCTTCTCTGAAACCTTATATGGTGCCGGCACCAGGAATCGAACCCGGGACCTACTGATTACAAGTCAGTTGCTCTACCAGCTGAGCTATACCGGCAATGGGGCGTCATTATAACGATCGTTTGGCGTGTGTAAACCACTTCCTTGCGATTGTTTGAAAATGACCTAAGTCACCGACCCAAAAGGGGAATTTTCTTACCAGCCGCGGTGGATGGTGGTGACGCTTGGCTCGGTCTTGCCGGGGTTGAAGAACAGCTTGTCGTTGTCGCAGCCGCGCTTGCGGCAGGTGTTGTCGGCGCGCAGGGGCAGGCCTCGGTCGCCGCCCAGCTGCATGCCGGGGTGGTTCCAGCCGAGGTTGCCGGGGGCGGGGTGCGAGGGGGCGCTGGCGCAGGCGGTGAGGGCCAGGGCGAAGGCGAGCAGGGCGAGGGGCTTGGCTTGGGTCACGAGAGTCAGGTCCGTTGTCGAATCTGGCGCAACGCCAGATGGCCGCAGGGCTGGCAGGCAGCGCGCGACGTCACTTTTTAATGATTTGGGGGGCGCATGATACACGGTTGTGGGGGCGGGGATTAGGGGTGGGATGTTGCGGTGTGTGTGTAGGGGGGGATATGTGGTTTGGGGTGGGAGTTTTGGGGCCGCTCTGCGGCCCATCGCGGCGCGAGGCCGCTCCCACATGGGGATGAGCT
>NZ_JBICMI010000010.1:0-115933 GCF_043106155.1 Pseudomonas sp. FYR_7 | reverse complement strand
GCAGGTAGGGGTTTTGTCTTTGAGCGTCCAAAAAATTTTCCAAGCCTGCCTGTCGCTCAGGCACCCCTCCCTGATCGGCAAGAATCCAAATTTAGATCGCCTGGCCATTCGAAGCTGTATCTCCAGCCTATGCCGCCCTCCATAAGATCACTAGAATAACCCCACGCACTTACTCAGAAGCGTCCTATGTCCAACCCCGTCGAGCCAGAAACGCTGGCTGATCTGTCACTCGAAGACTTGGTCGCATGCCATGAATGCGATCTACTCTTACGCAAACCTGTGATCCACCCCGGTGAAAAAGCGCTTTGCCCACGCTGCGGCTACGAGCTCTATGCGCACCGGCATAATGTGGTCAATCGCAGCCTGGCGTTGGTGCTGACGGCGCTGGCGCTGTTCATCCCAGCCAATTTCCTGCCGATCATGCAGTTGCATCTGCTAGGTCAGACATCGGACGACACCGTCTGGAGCGGCGTACTGGGATTGTACGATTCGGGCATGCAGGGGGTGGCCATCGTGGTTTTCCTGTGCAGCATGGCCATACCGCTGGCAAAACTGATGTGTCAGCTGGTCGTTTTGCTGGCGATTCGGCTTAACACAGGGCGCAGGCTAGGGTTGTTGCTGTACAGGACCTATCACCACTTGCGTGACTGGGGCATGCTCGAGGTCTACTTCATGGGCGTGCTCGTGGCTATCGTCAAATTGGTGGACCTGGCAGAACTTACCGTAGGGGTTGGGCTGTTCTGCTTCATCAGCCTGCTGTTGATTCAGGTCTGGCTGGAGGTCGTAATGTCACCACACCAGGTCTGGAGTGCATTATCGGGGGAGGACCCGCATGCGGGCGATTGATGCAGGTATCGTTGTCTGCAACGAGTGTCATGAACTGAACAGGCAAGCCACAGGCGACGCATCCCAAACCTGCACGCGGTGCGGTGCCAGGGTGCATCCGCGTCGACCGAACAGCATCATGCGCACCTGGGCGCTGCTCATCGCTGCCTCCATTCTTTATATTCCGGCCAACGTGCTGCCGATCATGACCGTCAGCTCATTCGGTCAAGGCACGCCCGACACCATCATGTCGGGCGTCATTGCCCTGCTCAAGCACGGCATGGTACCGATTGCGGCCGTGGTATTTACGGCCAGTATCCTGGTGCCTACGTTCAAGCTGGTGGGGATCGGCCTGCTGTTGTATTCCGTGCAGCGCAGGCAGCCCCTGTCGGCGCGTCAACGGATCTGGATGTACCGTTTCATCGAATTCATAGGACGTTGGTCCATGCTCGACATATTCGTCATCGCCATTCTGGTGGCAGTGGTGAATTTCGGCAGGATAGCCAATGTCGAAGCCAATCTGGGCGCTGTCGCCTTCGCAACTGTGGTGATCCTGACAATGCTTGCTGCTTTGACTTTCGATCCCCGACTGATTTGGGATAACACGGAGTCGGATGACGACCATGAGTGACCTGCCAACGGCTAAAACCCGCCCTGCCTCCAATTGGTCGGCCATCTGGATCCTGCCCCTGATCGCGCTGATGATCGGAGGCTGGCTCGCATGGCAGGCCTACCGTGAGGCTGGCGTGCAGATCGAGGTGCGTTTCGAGTCGGGCGAAGGCATCGTCGCCAACAAGACCGAAGTCATCTACAAAGGCATGCCGGTCGGCAAGGTCAAGAGCCTGGTGCTGGATGCAGAGGGCGAGAATCAGGGTGTCATCGCTACCATCGAGATGAACCAGGCGGCCGAAGGGCATCTGAACAAGGGCACGCGTTTCTGGCTGGTCAAGCCGAGCGTCAGCCTGGCAGGTATATCCGGCCTCGAGACGTTGGTGTCTGGTAACTACATTGCCGTCAGCCCTGGAGAAGGGGAGCCCACCAAGCGGTTCACCGCGCTCAAGGTGGCACCCCCACTGTCGGATTCCGAGCCTGGTTTGCACCTTACCCTCAAGGCCGAGCGCCTGGGGTCGCTCAATAAAGACAGCCCGATCTTCTACAAGCAAATCCAGGTCGGCCGCGTGAAGAGTTACCGGCTTTCCGAAGACCAGAGCACGGTCGAGGTGAAGATTTTCATTGAGCCGGCCTATGCGAGTCTGGTGCGCAAGCACACGCGCTTCTGGAACGCCAGCGGCGTCAGCATCGATGCCTCTCTGTCGGGGGTCAAGGTGCGCAGTGAGTCGCTGTCGAGCATCGTCGCCGGCGGTATCGCCTTTGCCACGCCAGAGCACCGCAAGGACAGCCCGCCCACTGACCCAAGCCTGCCATTTCGCCTGTACGAGGACTTCGATGCAGCTCAGGCCGGTATTCGAGTAAAGGTAAAGCTGAGCGACTACGAGGGCTTGCAGGCAGGCCGTACGCCCGTCATGTACAAAGGTATCCAGGTGGGCTCTCTCAAGACCCTGAAAATGGAAGACAACCTATCCAGCGCCACCGCCGAGCTGACGCTGGACCCATTGACCGAAGACTATCTGGTTGATGGCACCCAGTTCTGGGTGGTCAAGCCTTCCATTTCCCTGGCGGGCATCACGGGCCTGGAAGCGCTGGTCAAGGGTAACTACATTGCCATCCGCCCTGGCGAGAAAGGCGCTCGCCCTGAGCGCGAGTTCGAAGCGCGCGCCAAAGCGCCGCCGTTGGACCTGAAGGCGCCGGGCCTGCACATGGTGCTGTTCGCAGATACCCTGGGCTCCCTGGAAGTAGGTAGCCCCGTAACCTTCAAGCAGGTGAAGGTAGGTAGCGTGCAAAGCTATCAGTTCGCCCGTGACAGCAACCGCATTCTGATCGGTGTTCACATCGAGAAAGAATACGAAAAACTAGTAAACGGCTCGACACGGTTCTGGAACGCCAGTGGTATTACCCTCACCGGTGGCCTGTCCGGCATCAAGATCAAGAGTGAATCCCTGCAGACCTTGATGGCAGGCGGCATTGCCTTCGACACGCCACGGCCCAATGTGCCGCTAAAGCGCCATATCCCGCGTTTCCGCTTGCATGAGAGCCAGGAGGCAGCCAATCGTGCCGGTACCCTTATCACCATCCGCGTAGAGCGTGCCGATGGGCTCAAGCCAGGCACCGCCATCCGCTTCCGGGGGCTGGATGTGGGCAGTGTAGAAAGTGTGGACCTTACCAAGGACATGCAGGCAGTGCTGTTGAAGGCGCGTATTACCGAAGCGGCAGAGCGCATAGCTCGTGCCGGCACTCAGTTTTGGGTGGTCAAGCCATCCTTCGGCCTGGTGCGCACCGAAAACCTCGACACGCTGGTAGGCGGGCAGTACCTGGAGGTACAGCCTGCGGTCAAGGACAGGGGTCCTCAGCGTGACTTCATCGCACTGGCCGAAGCGCCCGAGGTTGCGGGGCCCGAAGTGGGTTTGCCAGTGACCCTCAGCGCACCTCGGCTAGGCTCCATCAAGCCCGGTGTGCCCGTGACATTCCGCGAGGTGGCGGTGGGCAAGGTGACCGATGTCGAGCTGGGGCAGAGTGCCGACAGGGTGTTGATCCACATTCTGATCGAGCCACGTTATGCCAGCCTGGTACGTAGCGGCAGCCGCTTCTGGAACAGCAGCGGCTTTGGCTTCGATTGGGGCTTGTTCAAGGGCGCCACCGTGCGCACGGAGTCGCTGGAAACATTGATCGATGGCGGTATCGCCTTCGCGACGCCCGAGGGTGAACGCATGGGCACCCCGGCTCGGCCAAGGCAAACCTTCCCGCTGTTCGAAAAAGCCGAAGACGAATGGCTGCAGTGGGCACCCAAGATCCAGATCGCCAAGTGATACAGGGCAGGGCCGCCATGCGGCCCTGCAACTATTCAGAGCGTGCGTTGAGCCACGAACCGGGAAACTGACAAAACGCAGGCATAAAAAAACCGACCCTGAGGTCGGTTTTTTGACTAGCGCGTCGCTTAGGCAGCTGCAGCTTCTTTCAGCGCCTTGATGTGGCCATTCAGACGGCCTTTGTGACGAGCAGCCTTGTTCTTGTGGATGATACCTTTGTCGGCCATACGGTCGATTACAGGTACAGCCAGAACGTAAGCGGCTTGCGCTTTTTCGGCGTCTTTTGCGTCAATGGCTTTAACTACATTCTTGATGTAGGTGCGGACCATGGAACGCAGGCTGGCGTTGTGGCTGCGACGCTTCTCAGCCTGTTTTGCACGTTTCTTGGCGGAAGGTGAGTTGGCCACCGTCGAGCTCCTCGAAAGACTTTAGGTAAATAGCAAACAAAATAGGCCGCGAATCATGCCGATCAGTCGGACGGATGTCAAGGCCACTTGCAAGGTTCCGCCGAGCGGTGCGCCAACAAGCGGGAAAGATTCCTTTCTGCTGCGCGACCTGTACACTCGGGAATTTTTGGCTCCCCTGCGAAGGCGCGGGAGTATCGCACATTCGGGCGCGCTCTGGCAGCGTCCTCTGTCATTGGCGTGAATCTTTTCGATGAACCTGCTCAAATCCCTGGCTGCGGTAAGCTCGATCACCATGATTTCGCGGGTGCTGGGCTTTGTCCGCGACACCATTCTGGCGCGTATTTTCGGCGCCGGCGTTGCCACCGATGCCTTCTTTATTGCATTCAAGCTACCCAACCTGCTGCGCCGCATCTTTGCCGAAGGGGCGTTCTCCCAAGCATTCGTGCCCATTCTTGCCGAATACAAAAGCCAGCAGGGCGAAGAGGCCACGCGTACTTTCGTGGCCTACGTCAGCGGCTTGCTGACGCTGGTGCTGGCCGTTGTGACCGGCATCGGCATACTGGCCGCACCCTGGGTGGTGTGGGCCACGGCGCCTGGTTTCGTCGACAACGCCGAGAAATACCAGCTCACCACCGATCTGCTGCGGGTCACCTTTCCTTATATATTGCTGATCTCGCTGTCATCGCTGGTGGGCGCCATCCTCAACACCTGGAACCGCTTCAGCGTGCCGGCCTTCACGCCGACCTTGCTGAACGTGGCGATGATCGTGTTCGCCGTATTGCTCACGCCGTATTTCAATCCGCCGATCATGGCGCTGGCCTGGGGCGTGCTGGCCGGTGGCCTGGCGCAACTGCTCTACCAGCTGCCGGCCCTGAAAAGGATCGGCATGCTGGTGTTGCCGCGGCTGAACCTGAAAGATGCAGGCGTGTGGCGGGTGCTCAAGCAGATGATCCCTGCCATCCTCGGCGTCTCGGTGAGCCAGATATCGCTGATCATCAATACTATTTTCGCCTCGTTCCTGGTGGCAGGTTCTGTCTCCTGGATGTATTACGCAGACCGGCTTATGGAACTGCCGTCTGGTGTCCTGGGCGTCGCTTTGGGCACCATCTTGCTACCGACCCTGGCCAAGACTTACGCCAACAAGGACCGGGAAGAGTACTCGCGCATCCTCGACTGGGGCCTGCGCTTGTGCTTTTTGCTGGTGCTGCCGTGTACGCTGGGGTTGGCGATCCTTGCCGAGCCGCTGACCGTGGCCCTGTTCCAGTACGGCAAATTCAGCGCGACCGATGCGGCCATGACCCAGCAGGCGCTGATCGCCTATTCCGTTGGTCTGCTGGCAATCATCATGGTCAAGGTGCTGGCGCCGGGCTTCTATGCGCAGCAGAATATTCGCACGCCAGTGAAGATTGCCGTCTTCACCCTGGTCTGCACGCAACTGTTCAACCTTGTGCTCATCGGCCCGCTGGCGCATGCCGGACTGGCCCTGGCCATCAGCCTTGGCGCCTGCCTCAACGCCGGCTTGCTGTTCTGGAAACTGCGCACCCAGCGGCTGTTCCAGCCGCAACCGGGCTGGGCCGTGTTTCTGCTCAAGCTGGTGTTGGCGGCAAGCCTGATGTCCGGTGTCCTGTTGGCCGGCATGCACTACCTGACGGCCTGGGTCGAGGGGAACATGCTTGAACGACTGATGCGGCTGATGGCGCTGATCATGGCGGGCGTCGTCACCTACTTTGGTTGCCTGTACCTGTGCGGTTTCCGGCCTCGGCAGTTCGCCCGCAAAGCCTTGCACTGAGGCGGCGGGCGCGTCAGGCGTCGGTTTTTCGCAATCCACGCCGCCCTTGGGCGCTGCTGCCTGTCACCGGCGCCCGGGTGTGGTTATAATCGGCCACTTTATGAGCAAGAAGCGCGTTATGCAGCTGGTTCGAGGTCTTCACAACCTGCGCCCCGAACACCGGGGGTGTGTCGCCACCATTGGCAACTTCGACGGGGTTCATCGTGGCCACCAGGCAATCCTGGCGCGCCTGCGCGAGCGCGGCCAGGCCCTGGGCCTGCCGACCTGCGTGGTAATCTTCGAACCGCAGCCGCGTGAGTACTTCACGCCCGACACCGCGCCGGCCCGCCTGGCCCGGCTGCGCGACAAGATCGCGTTGCTGGCCGGGGAGGGCATCGACCGCGTGTTGTGCCTGGCCTTCAACCAGCGCCTGGGTGAGCTCGACGCCGACGACTTCGTCAGGACCATCCTGGTCGATGGCCTGGGCGTGCAGCATCTTGAAGTGGGTGACGACTTCCGCTTTGGCTGTGACCGTAAAGGCGACTTCGCCTTCCTGGTCCAGGCAGGCGTGCAGTATGGTTTTACCGTAGAAGCCGCCAACACCGTGATCCAGGACGGCCTGCGGGTCAGCAGCACCGAGGTGCGCAAGGCGCTGGCGCAAGGCAACTTCGAGCTGGCCGAGCACCTGCTGGGCCGCCCGTACAGCATCACCGGCCGCGTGTTGCATGGCCAGAAGCTGGCCCGCCAGCTCGGCACACCCACCGCCAACATCCAACTCAAGCGCCGTCGTGTACCGCTGGCCGGGGTCTACCTGGCCAGTATCGAGATCGATGGCAAGGCCTGGGCGGGTGTCGGCAACATTGGCGTGCGTCCTACCGTTGCCGGTGACGGACGCCCGCACCTGGAAATCCATCTTCTGGACTATGCCGGTGACCTTTATGGCCGCCGCCTGACGGTGGTGTTCCACCACAAGCTGCGTGAAGAGCAGCGATTCGCCTCCCTGGAGGCGCTGAAGTCGGCGATCGATGCGGATATCGCCGCCGCACGTGCACATTGGCACGCTCAACCGCTAACCAAGAGCCTGAAATGACCGACTACAAAGCCACGCTAAACCTTCCGGACACCGCCTTCCCCATGAAGGCCGGCCTGCCTCAGCGCGAACCGCAGATTCTGCAGCGCTGGGACAGCATTGGCCTGTACCAGAAGCTGCGCGAGATTGGCAAGGATCGTCCCAAGTTCGTCCTGCACGACGGCCCGCCCTACGCCAACGGCAAGATCCACATCGGTCATGCGCTGAACAAGATCCTCAAGGACATGATCGTCCGTTCCAAGACCCTGGCCGGCTTCGATGCGCCGTACGTGCCGGGCTGGGACTGCCATGGGCTGCCGATCGAACACAAGGTCGAAGTCACCCATGGCAAGCACCTGACCGCCGACCGTACCCGCGAGCTGTGCCGCGAGTACGCTGCCGAACAGATCGAAGGGCAGAAGACCGAGTTCATTCGCCTGGGCGTGCTGGGCGATTGGGACAACCCCTACAAGACCATGAACTTTGCCAACGAGGCCGGTGAAATCCGCGCCCTGGCCGAGATGGTCAAGCAGGGCTACGTGTTCAAGGGCCTCAAGCCGGTGAACTGGTGCTTCGATTGCGGCTCGGCACTGGCCGAGGCCGAAGTCGAATACGCCGACAAGAAGTCGCAGACCATCGACGTGGCGTTCCCTGTCGCCGATGACGCCAAGCTGGCCGCAGCCTTCGGCCTGGCGGCACTCGAAAAGCCGGCCGCCATCGTGATCTGGACCACCACCCCGTGGACCATCCCTGCCAACCAGGCACTGAACGTTCACCCCGAATTCCAGTACGCTCTGGTCGATATCGGCGAGCGCCTGCTGGTCCTGGCCGAAGAACTGGTCGAGTCCTGCCTCAAGCGCTACGAACTTGAGGGTTCGGTGATCGCCACCGCTCCAGGCTCGGCCCTTGAACGGGTCAACTTCCGTCACCCGTTCTACGACCGCCTCTCGCCGGTCTACCTGGCCGAATACGTCGAACTCGGCGCAGGCACTGGTGTGGTGCATTCCGCGCCGGCCTACGGTGAAGACGACTTCGTGACCTGCAAGCGCTACGGCATGGTCAACGATGACATCCTCACGCCCGTGCAGAGCAACGGGGTGTACGTCGAATCGCTGCCGTTCTTCGGCGGGCAGTTCATCTGGAAGGCCAACCCGGCCATCGTAGAGAAACTGGGCGAAGTCGGTGCGCTGATGCACACCGAGACCATCAGCCACAGCTACATGCACTGCTGGCGTCACAAGTCGCCGCTGATCTACCGTGCCACCGCACAGTGGTTCGTGGGCATGGACAAACAGCCACGCGACGGTGAACCGCTGCGCGAGCGTGCCCTCAAGGCCATCGAGGACACCAAGTTCGTCCCGGCGTGGGGCCAGGCACGCCTGCACTCGATGATCGCCAACCGGCCTGACTGGTGCATCTCGCGCCAGCGCAACTGGGGGGTGCCTATCCCGTTCTTCCTGAACAAGCAGACGGGTGAGCTGCACCCACGCACCGTCGAGTTGATGGAAGAGGTTGCCAAGCGCGTCGAGCAACAGGGCATCGAGGCCTGGTTCAAGCTCGACGCCGCCGAGTTGCTGGGCGCCGAAGCCGATCAGTACGACAAGATCGCCGACACCCTGGACGTATGGTTCGACTCTGGCACCACGCACTGGCATGTACTGCGCGGCTCCCACGACATCGGCCATGCCACCGGCCCCCGCGCCGATTTGTACCTGGAGGGTTCCGACCAACACCGCGGCTGGTTCCACTCGTCGCTGTTGACCGGCTGCGCCATCGACGGCCACGCCCCGTACCGCGAGCTGCTGACCCACGGCTTCACGGTGGACGAGAACGGCCGCAAGATGTCCAAGTCGCTGGGCAACACCATCGAGCCCGAGAAGGTCAACAACACCCTGGGTGCCGATATCCTGCGCCTGTGGGTAGCTGCCACCGACTACTCCGGCGAAATGGCAGTGTCCGAGCAGATCCTGCAGCGCAGCGCCGATGCCTACCGGCGTATTCGCAACACCGCACGCTTCCTGCTCTCCAACCTGACCGGCTTCGACCCGGCCCGCGACCTGCTCGCGCCGCAGGACATGCTGGCCCTGGACCGTTGGGCGGTGGACCGCACCCTGTTGCTGCAACGCGAGCTGGAAGAGCACTACGGCGAGTACCGCTTCTGGAACGTCTACTCCAAGGTGCACAACTTCTGTGTGCAGGAGCTGGGTGGTTTCTACCTCGACATCATCAAGGATCGCCAGTACACCACCGGTGCCAACAGTGTCGCCCGTCGCTCCTGCCAGACCGCGCTGTACCACATCAGCGAGGCGCTGGTGCGCTGGATCGCGCCGATCCTGGCCTTCACCGCCGACGAAATCTGGCAGTACCTGCCGGGTGAGCGTAACGAGTCGGTCATGCTCAATGGCTGGTATGAGGGCCTGAACGAGCTGCCGGAAGGCACCGAACTCGATCGCGCCTATTGGGATCGGGTGATGGCGGTCAAGGCTTCGGTCAACAAGGAACTGGAAAACCAGCGGACCGCCAAGGTCATCGGCGGCAACCTGCAGGCCGAAGTCACCTTGTATGCGGACGAGGGCCTGAGCGCCGACCTGAACAAGCTGGGCGACGAGCTGCGCTTCGTGCTCATCACCTCGGCTGCCAGCGTTGTGCCGTTCGCGCAGGCGCCTGCCGAGGCGGTGGCGACCGAAGTGGAAGGCCTTAAGCTGAAAGTGGTCAAGTCCGGCTACACCAAGTGCGGCCGTTGCTGGCACTTCCGTGCAGACGTCGGCAGCCATCCGGAGCACCCGGAAATCTGCGGTCGCTGTGTGGAAAACCTGACCGGCTCCGGCGAGGTGCGCCACTATGCCTAACCTTGCAGGGGGGCGCTTCGGGCGCCTCGCGTGGCTGTGGCTGAGCGTGCTGGTCCTGGTCGTCGACCAGGCCACCAAGCTGTACTTCAACAATGCCCTGACCATGTACCAGCAAATTGTCGTCATCCCCGACTACTTCAGCTGGACCCTGGCCTACAACACTGGCGCTGCGTTCAGTTTCCTGGCCGATGGCGCCGGCTGGCAGCGTTGGTTGTTCGCCCTGATCGCCGTGGTGGTCAGCGCAGTGCTGGTGGTGTGGCTCAAGCGCCTCGGTCGTCATGAAACCTGGCTGGCCGTAGCGCTGGCCCTGGTACTGGGTGGTGCTATCGGGAACCTCTACGATCGCATCGTGCTGGGCCATGTGGTCGATTTCATCCTGGTGCACTGGCAGAACCGCCACTACTTCCCGGCCTTCAACGTGGCTGACAGCGCCATCACCGTCGGCGCAATCATGTTGGCGCTGGATATGTTCAAGAGCAAGAAATCCGAGGAGCCGGTCCATGACTGACATTCGTATCGGCCAGAACACCGAAGTCACCCTGCATTTCGCCCTGCACCTGGAAAACGGTGACACGGTCGACAGCACGTTCGACAAGGCACCTGCCACCTTCAAGGTGGGCGACGGCAACCTGCTGCCGGGCTTCGAGGCCGCGCTGTTCGGTTTCAAGGCTGGCGACAAGCGTACCGTGGAGGTTGCCCCGGAGAACGCCTTCGGCCAGCCTAACCCACAGAATGTGCAGGTTATGCCGAGGTCCCAGTTCGAAGGCATGGAGCTGTCCGATGGCTTGCTGATCATTTTCAAGGACGCCGCCAACGCCGAACTGCCGGGCGTGGTGAAGGCCTTCGACGACGATCAGGTGACCATCGACTTCAATCACCCACTGGCTGGCAAGACCCTGACCTTCGAGGTGGAGATCCTCGAGGTGAAGGCCCTGTAGGCCTGGAGCCGATCATGCAAATCAAACTCGCCAACCCGCGCGGCTTCTGCGCGGGGGTCGACCGGGCAATCGAAATCGTCAACCGCGCGCTGGAAGTGTTCGGCCCGCCCATCTATGTGCGTCACGAAGTGGTGCACAACAAGTTCGTCGTCGAAGACCTGCGCAGCCGTGGCGCCATTTTCGTCGAGGAGCTCGATCAGGTGCCGGACGATGTCATCGTCATCTTCAGCGCCCATGGGGTTTCCCAGGCCGTGCGTCAGGAAGCCGGTGGGCGCGGCCTGAAGGTGTTCGATGCCACCTGCCCGTTGGTCACCAAGGTGCACATCGAGGTGGCCAAGTACAGCCGCGATGGCCGTGAGTGCATCCTGATTGGCCATGCCGGGCACCCGGAAGTCGAAGGCACCATGGGGCAGTATGACGCCAGCAACGGCGGGGCCATCTACCTGGTAGAAGACGAGAACGATGTGGCCAATCTGCAGGTGAAAGACCCTGACCACTTGGCATTCGTGACGCAAACTACCCTGTCGATGGACGACACCAGCCGCGTGATCGACGCGCTGCGTGCGCGCTTTCCCAACATCGGCGGGCCGCGCAAGGACGATATCTGCTACGCCACGCAAAACCGCCAGGATGCCGTGAAGCAACTGGCCGACGAGTGTGATGTGGTCCTAGTGGTCGGCAGCCCCAACAGTTCCAACTCCAACCGGCTGCGTGAACTTGCCGAGCGCATGGGCACCCCGGCCCATCTGATCGACGGTGCTGAAGACCTGCAGCGGGCCTGGTTCGACCAGGTTGGCCGCATCGGCATCACCGCAGGCGCGTCCGCGCCGGAAGTGCTGGTGCGCGGCGTCATCGAACAGCTCAAGGCATGGGGCGCTACGGGTGCCGAAGAGCTGGACGGGCGTGAAGAGAACGTCACCTTCTCGATGCCCAAAGAGCTGCGTGTGCGCTCATTGATCTGATCGCCTGCGCGGGCCTGAGCGTTTATCCATAAACGCTCAGGCCCCAGCATCTGTGCACCTTCGATTATCGCGGATTTCATTCGATACCCGGACCCTGCCGCTGGACGCCATCACCACTTGATGCTGGCTGGTGCCGGCCGAGCGCGTGCATACCTCGAAAGTCGCCGCCAGCCAGTTGCCGGCAGGGTTGACTGGCAGGCCCATGGCCGTGAACGTCATCGTCGGACCCAGGTTCGCGGCGATCTGCAGAGGCCGGCGCAGGCGTTGTTCACGCAGCACCCGCGAATCCTGCACCAGCATCACTCGCCATCCGTTGCCCCACGCATCGTCGAGCGCCTGCACCCGCACATCCTCACCCAACAGCATGGCGTGCCCGCGTGCGCTACGCAGCGTTTGCGCCAAGTCCCGCGTGACGGCAGCACGGTGTAGGTCATCGCTGAGCTTGACGTAGGCAGGCGCCCCAAGCTGCGTCAGGACAGCGAGCACCGCCAGCGCCGACACCGTTTGTATCAGTGTTACTCCCTGTTGCTTCACCGTGCATTTCTCCTTGGACGTGCTTGGCTTTAGCTTCACGCACGCGGGGTCACCCTTCCAGTGGCAGGCGTACATCGACAACGCATGAAAAGTCGCAGGAGCTGCAGGGATGCAGGTAACGCAACGGGGCATGACGCTCTTGGAAACGCTGTTGGCCATGGTGGTGATTGCCGTGGGCATGTTTGCCGCAGCGGCGCTGCACATGCAGGCTTTGCAGGCCACGCATGACGCTCGGCAGCAGGCGCAGGCGGTGCTGGCATCTGCCAGTGCACATGAGCAGGCGCTGCCATGAGGCTTCGGCAAAACGGGGTCGGATTGCTCGAACTGCTGCTGGCGCTGGCACTCGGGTTGATGCTGTTGGCCGGCGCCAGCCAGTTGTTCACCTCTGCCCACCGGGCGTGGCAGTTGCAAGCGGCTGCGCTGCGCATGCAGGAAGATGCACGGCTGGCCCTATTGCGCATGGCCCAGGACGTCCGTATGGCTGGCATGTTCGGCTGCCTGCGCTTAGAGCCCGCTGATCTGCCGGACGGCGACACCCTTGCCGCCTTTAGCCGACCACTGGAAGTCGAGGAATCAAGCCTTACGGTGGTAGTGGCCGACCTTCCGGGCCATTCGCTCAAGCCCCAATGGACCCTGCTCACTGACTGCGTCGGATACGCCAAAGTACATCGTGGACATGTCCACGCCGTCGCGCCGCTGATGGCCATCCCCATCACCCGGCATCGTTACGCCGTCAGGGACGATACCCTGTACTTCACCCGTGGCAGCAGCACCCAGCCCCTGCTTGAGCATGTACGCCGTCTACACGTGGTGGCTGCGGACGATGGCCAGCGCATCGACCTGCACTTGAATCTGTTCGACCCTTTGTTGGCGCTGGAGCAGCAGTACGTTGTCAGTGTGGCCCGCCGCAACGGGGGCGAGCCATGACACGTGAGCGGGGGGTGGTGCTGCTGTTGGCGTTGGGGCTGAGCCTTTTGTTGGGGGTGCTGAGCACTTCGGCGCTACGTGCAGCCGCCGTTGAAACGCAAATGGTAGGCCTGTTCAAAGAAGGTCAGCTGGCCTTCGAGCAGGCCGAAGCCACATTGGCGGTTGGCAAGCAATCGATCGTGCAGGCGCCGCCACCGCCGTGTGAAGTGTGTCTGCCGCCTGAGCAGCCTCATCGCCTGGCCGGGGCCTGGCAAGCCGGGCCGGAAGGTTTTTTTCAGGTGCAGAACCTGGGTACTACGCAACGCGCCGTGGCTATCCCGATGGGGCGACCAGTGACCGTGTTCCGGGTCACCGCGGTCAGCCAGCGAAGTCATCCGCGGCAGGCAGTGGAAGCGGTGTATGCCAACGATGGCGGTGAGCTTGTCCGCATGGCGTGGCGACAAAGATTCAGAGGAGACTGACATGCAGCAAGGCATTAGCCTGATCGAGCTGTTGATTGTGCTGGCCGTCACCGGCATTCTGGCAGCCATTGCCTACCCCCGTTACAACGACCACCTGCGGCAGGCAGCGCGCCACGAGGTGGTCGCCCTGTTGCAAGATGCCGCATTGCGCCTGGAACGCCATCGCTTGCTTACTGGCCAGTATGCCGAAGGCGACCCGAGTCTGCCTTCGGGCAACCGCTACTACAGCCTGCAAGCGCTGCGCGAGGACCAGACCTTCACCCTGCGTGCCCGACGTTTGCCCACAGGGCTCATGGCCGAAGATCGCTGTGGCGATTTCGAGCTTGATCAAGCTGGGGTAGGGCGCAACCACGGCGCCAGCGACAGCGCGCGCTGCTGGGGAGGCTGAACGGTCACAGGTGCCCGGTGCATCGCGGTTTTTTACTTCAGGTGTTGAATCGACAGATGAGCAAGCAAGTAGTGGTGGTCGGTGGCGGGGTCATTGGCCTGCTGACGGCATTCAACCTGGCGGCGAGCGTTGACCAGGTGGTGATATGCGACCAGGGCGAGGTAGGCCGCGAGTCATCCTGGGCCGGGGGCGGTATCGTCTCACCCCTGTATCCGTGGCGCTACAGCCCGGCAGTGACCGCCCTGGCGCATTGGTCGCAAGACTTCTATCCACAGCTGGGCGAGCGCCTGTTCGCCAGCACGGGCCTGGACCCTGAAGTGCATACCACCGGGCTTTACTGGCTCGACCTGGATGATCAAGCCCAGGCCTTGGCTTGGGCGAGCCGTGAGCAGCGCCCGCTGAGCGCCGTGGACATTTCGGCGGTGTACGACGCAGTCCCTGTGCTGGGGCCAGGCTTTGAGCGGGCCCTCTACATGGAAGGCGTGGCCAATGTGCGCAACCCACGCCTGGTCAAATCGCTGAAGGCAGCGTTGCTGGCATTACCCAATGTGAGTGTGCGTGAGCACTGCCAGATCACGGGTTTTGTGCAGCAGGACGGTCGTATCGTTGGGGTGAGCACCGCTGAAGGCGAGCTGGCCGCCGACGAAGTCGTACTCAGTGCCGGCGCCTGGAGCGGCGAACTGCTACGCCACCTGGGCCTTGAGCTTCCGGTCGAGCCGGTGAAAGGGCAGATGATCCTGTTCAAATGCGCTGAAGATTTTCTGCCAAGCATGGTGCTTGCCAAAGGCCGTTATGCCATTCCGCGCCGGGATGGGCACATTCTGGTAGGCAGCACGCTGGAGCATGCCGGCTACGACAAGACCCCCACCGATCAGGCGCTGGCAAGCCTCAAGGCATCGGCGGTGGATCTGCTGCCCGGCCTGGATGGCGCGCCCGTGGTGGCCCACTGGGCCGGGCTACGGCCAGGTTCGCCTGAAGGCGTTCCGTTTATCGGGCCGGTGCCAGGTTTTGATGGGTTATGGCTGAACTGCGGCCATTATCGAAACGGGCTGGTGCTGGCGCCAGCCTCGTGCCAACTGCTGGCTGATTTGCTCAATGGCGCCGAGCCCATCATCGACCCGGCACCCTACGCCCCCCATGGGCGTCTTGGCTAACCGCCCGATCAGCCCTGGCGGCCAGGCCCCTGCTGCAAGTGCGCCTGGCTGCAATACCAGGTGTTGCCCTGCGCCAGTGCTTGGTCGGTGGGCAGGTGCACGCCGCAATGCGCGCAGCGAACCATTTTCAGAGGCGCGTCGAGTTTGGCCTCTTGACGCGGTTGCTGGCTGAGTTTGAATTTGCGCCACAGCCAGAACGCGGCGGCGATCAGGACGATCCAGAAAAGTAGGCGAACCATGGTGTTCAGCTTGTCGAATGAAAGAGGATGACAGTCTAGGGCGCAGGCAATAAAAAAGGGAGGTCCAGGACCTCCCTTTCATGCAACGCCCGAATCAGTCGAACAGACCAAAGGTCATGTAGCTGAACCAGGAGCGGTTGCTATTGGCTTCCTTGGGCCCTGGTGGCTCGATCGGGTCGCCGTTTTCGTCCTTGGGCAGCAGCTCCTTGGGCATTTCGTCACGCGCATCCTGGAACTGCTTGATCACGTCCTGGTTGGCGCGGGTCTGGCCCGGTGGCAGCGGGGTGTCGGTTTCGATCAGGCCCAGCGTAGCCTTGGACAGCCAGCCGCGACCGTCAGACTCGGTCTGCTTGGGCTGGAACTCGCCATCGGCCAGGCTCGGGTGGTCCGGGTAGTTGAGCTTCAGGGTCTCGAGGCTAGTGGCAGCCAGGTCGTCCAGGTGCATCTTCTGGTACGCCTCGACCATCACCGCCAGGCCGTCGCCAACCGAAGGCGTTTCCTGGAAGTTCTCCACCACGTAGCGGCCACGGTTGGCGGCAGCCACGTATGCCTGACGGCTGAGGTAGTAGTCGGCCACGTGGATTTCATAGGAGGCCAGCAGGTTGCGCAGGTAAATCATGCGCTGCTTGGCGTCCGGGGCGTAACGGCTGTTGGGGAAACGGCTGGTGAGCTGCGCGAACTCGTTGTACGAGTCGCGTGCCGCGCCCGGGTCGCGTTTGGTCATGTCCAGCGGCAGGAAGCGCGCCAGCAGGCCACGGTCCTGGTCGAAGGAGGTCAGGCCTTTGAGGTAGTAGGCGTAGTCGACGTTCGGGTGCTGCGGGTGCAGGCGGATGAAGCGCTCGGCAGCCGACTTGGCAGCCTCCGGCTCCGAGTTCTTGTAGTTGGCGTAGATCAGCTCCAGCTGCGCCTGGTCGGCATAGCGGCCGAACGGGTATCGCGACTCCAGGGCCTTGAGCTTGTTCACGGCGCTGGTGTAGCTGGAATTGTCCAGGTCAGCTTGGGCCTGCTGATACAGCTCGGCCTCGCTGAGGTTCTCGTCGATGACTTCCTTATTAGAGGAACAGGCCGCGGTGAGCCCGAGGATGGCGATCAGCAGCAGGTGTTTCACTTGCATGGCGGCTTGCGTCCCTTTGACGGCCGCTGTCTTGGGCGGGGCCGTCCTGTTATGATGAGCGCCCCGGCCAACCCCGGGACAAAAGAAGCCGTATTTAACCACAAGCTCGCAGCTGAAACCAAAGGCTGTGCGCCCACTGAATCGAGCATGTCCGAGATCATTCAACTTAGCGCAGAGGTCCCGTCCGAACTGGGCGGTCAACGCCTCGACCAGGTCGCCGCCCAATTGTTCGACGAGTATTCGCGCTCGCGGCTGACGGCCTGGATCAAAGATGGCCGTCTGACGGTCGACGGTGCTGTACTGCGCCCGCGTGACACCGTGCATGGCGGTGCCGTGCTGGCCCTGGAAGCCGAGCAGGAAGCCCAGGGCGAATGGGAGGCCGAGGACATTGCGCTGGACATCGTCTATGAAGACGACCAGATCCTGGTCATCAACAAGCCTGCGGGCCTGGTGGTGCACCCGGCTGCCGGCCATGCCAGCGGTACCTTGCTCAACGCCTTGCTGCATCACGTGCCCGACATCATCAACGTGCCACGTGCCGGCATCGTCCACCGCCTGGACAAGGACACCACCGGCCTGATGGTCGTGGCCAAGACCTTGCAGGCGCAAACCCACCTGGTGGACCAGTTGCAAAAGCGCTCGGTCAGCCGTATCTACGAATGCATCGTGGTGGGCGTGGTCACTGCCGGTGGCAAGATCGACGCCCCCATCGGTCGCCACGGCGGCATGCGCCAGCGCATGGCTGTCACAGACGGTGGCAAGCCAGCGGTCAGCCACTACCGTGTGCTCAAGCGTTTCCGGTCGCACACTCACGTGCGGGTCAAGCTCGAAACCGGCCGTACCCACCAGATTCGCGTGCACATGGCCCACGTCGGCTTCCCCCTGGTCGGTGACCAGACCTACGGCGGGCGCTTCCGCATCCCGCCTGCGGCAAGCCCGACCATGGTCGAGGCGGTCAAGACCTTCCCGCGTCAGGCCCTGCACGCACGCTTCCTGGCACTGGTGCACCCGGCGACGGGCGAGCGCATGGAATGGGAATCGCCACTGCCCGATGATTTCGTCTGGCTGCTGTCGCTGCTCAACCAGGATCGCGAGAGTTTCATCGGATGAGTGGCCTGACGCAGTCGCTGCTGACACCGGACTGGCCTGCGCCAGCCTCGGTTCGCGCCTGCGTCACCACCCGCCAGGGCGGCGTCAGCCTGCCGCCTTTCGATACCTTCAACCTGGGTGACCATGTGGGGGACGACCCTGCGGCCGTTGCCCAGAACCGTCTGCGCCTGAGCGGCGAGTTCGACATCCAGCCCGCCTGGCTCAAGCAGGTGCACGGCTTGGCCGTCGTCGATGCCGACCCCTCCCGCGTGGTCGAAGCCGATGCCAGCTGGACCGACCGGCCAGGCATCGCCTGCACGGTGATGACCGCCGATTGCCTGCCTGTACTTTTCTGTGACCAGGCCGGTACGCAGGTGGCGGCAGCCCATGCGGGCTGGCGCGGGCTTGCCGGGGGCGTGTTGGAAGCCACCCTGGATCGCTTGGACGTACCACCGGCTCAGGTGCTGGTATGGCTGGGCCCGGCGATTGGGCCCCAGGCATTCGAAGTGGGCCTGGAAGTGCGTGATGCCTTCACTGCGGTGCACCCGGAGGCCGCGCGGGCATTCGTCGACGGTGAGCGACCCGGCAAGCTGATGGCCGATATCTACGCCCTGGCCCGTATTCGCCTGGCAGCCCGTGGGGTCACGGCTGTTTACGGTGGCGGCTTATGCACGGTGAGCGACGAGCGGTTCTTCTCCTATCGGCGTACCCCGCAAGGTGGGCGTTTCGCTTCCTTGGTGTGGCTGGCGCCGCGCTAGCAATGGGCCGCACCTGCCTTTACACCGGTGCAAATCCAACAGCTTGACCTCCGTCAACCCCGCTACGCTTGAATCTTCCAGAATCAGCCTTATCTATAAGACATCTCAGGCAGGTTTCTTCATAAACAGGCGCTGTCCATCGCTCCGACCTGCCCTTTACAGGAAGGTACATCATGCGAATAGACCGTTTGACCAGCAAGCTCCAGCTTGCAATATCCGATGCGCAATCCTTGGCCGTTGGCATGGATCACCCCGCCATCGAGCCTGTCCACTTGCTCCAGGCCTTGCTTGAACAGCAGGGTGGCTCTATCAAGCCACTGCTGATGCAGGTCGGCTTCGACATCAATAGCCTGCGTCAGTCGATGGTCAAGGAACTTGATCAACTGCCGAAAATCCAGAACCCCACGGGCGACGTGAACATGTCGCAGGATCTGGCACGCCTGCTCAACCAGGCAGACCGCCTGGCCCAGCAAAAGGGTGACCAGTTCATTTCCAGCGAGCTGGTCGTGTTGGCGGCCATGGATGAGAACAGTAAGCTGGGCAAGTTGCTGCTCAGCCAGGGCGTGAGCAAGAAAGCCTTGGAGAACGCCATCAACAACCTGCGCGGTGGTGCGGCCGTGAACGATGCCAACGCAGAGGAATCGCGTCAGGCACTGGACAAGTACACCGTCGACCTGACCAAGCGTGCCGAAGAAGGCAAGCTTGACCCTGTGATCGGCCGTGACGACGAAATCCGCCGCACCGTCCAGGTGTTGCAACGCCGTACCAAGAACAACCCCGTGCTGATCGGTGAGCCTGGCGTGGGCAAGACCGCCATTGCCGAAGGCCTCGCCCAGCGCATCATCAACGGTGAAGTGCCAGATGGCCTGAAAGGCAAGCGTTTGCTCGCCCTGGACATGGGGGCCCTGATTGCCGGCGCCAAGTACCGGGGTGAATTCGAAGAGCGCCTCAAAGGCCTGCTCAACGAACTGTCGAAGCAGGAAGGGCAGGTGATCCTGTTCATCGACGAACTGCACACCATGGTCGGCGCCGGTAAAGGCGAGGGTGCCATGGATGCGGGCAACATGCTCAAGCCGGCCCTGGCCCGTGGTGAACTGCATTGCGTAGGCGCCACCACCTTGAACGAGTACCGCCAGTTCATCGAGAAGGATGCGGCCCTGGAGCGTCGCTTCCAGAAGGTGCTGGTGGAGGAGCCTAGCGAAGAGGACACCATCGCTATTCTGCGTGGCCTGAAAGAACGCTATGAAGTGCACCACAAGGTGGCCATCACCGACGGCGCCATCATCGCGGCGGCCAAGCTCAGCCACCGCTACATCACCGATCGTCAGTTGCCTGACAAGGCCATCGACCTGATCGACGAGGCAGCCAGCCGTATTCGGATGGAAATCGACTCCAAGCCTGAGGTCCTCGACCGTCTCGACCGCCGTCTGATCCAGCTCAAGGTCGAGTCCCAGGCGCTCAAGAAAGAAGAGGATGAGGCTGCCAAGAAGCGCTTGGAGAAGCTGACCGAGGAAATCGAGCGCCTTGAGCGTGAATATTCCGACCTCGAAGAGATCTGGGCGTCGGAAAAAGCTGAAGTGCAGGGTTCGGCCCAGATTCAGCAAAAGATCGAGCAAGCGCGTCAGGAACTTGAGGCCGCCCGCCGCAAAGGCGACCTGAGCCGCATGGCTGAGCTGCAGTACGGGGTAATCCCGGACCTGGAGCGCAGCCTGCAGATGGTCGACCAGCACGGCAAGACCGATAACCAATTGCTGCGCAACAAGGTGACCGAGGAAGAAATCGCCGAAGTGGTTTCCAAGTGGACGGGCATCCCTGTGTCCAAGATGCTGGAAGGCGAGCGCGAGAAGCTGCTGAAAATGGAAGCGCTGCTGCACCAGCGTGTGATTGGCCAGAGCGAGGCCGTTACCGCCGTGGCCAACGCGGTGCGCCGGTCCCGGGCAGGCTTGTCCGATCCTAACCGGCCCAGCGGCTCGTTCATGTTCCTCGGCCCGACCGGCGTGGGCAAGACCGAACTGTGCAAGGCGCTGGCCGAATTCCTGTTCGATACCGAGGAGGCCATGGTGCGTATCGATATGTCCGAGTTCATGGAGAAACACTCCGTGGCGCGGCTGATCGGTGCACCACCAGGCTATGTGGGGTACGAGGAGGGCGGTTACCTGACCGAGGCCGTGCGCCGCAAGCCGTACTCGGTGGTGCTGCTCGACGAGGTAGAGAAGGCTCACCCCGACGTGTTCAACGTGCTGTTGCAGGTACTGGAAGACGGACGCTTGACCGATAGCCACGGTCGCACTGTGGACTTCCGCAATACGGTCATCGTGATGACGTCCAACCTCGGCTCGGCACAGATCCAGGAGTTGGTGGGCGATCGCGAGGCGCAGCGTGCTGCCGTGATGGATGCGGTGGGCGCGCACTTCCGTCCCGAATTCATCAACCGGATCGACGAAGTGGTGGTGTTCGAACCGCTGGGCCGCGAGCAGATCGCCGGCATTACCGAGATCCAGCTGGGACGGCTGCGCAGCCGCTTGATGGAGCGCGAGCTTTCGCTGAGCTTGAGCCCGCAAGCCCTGGACAAGCTGATCGCCGTGGGTTACGACCCGGTGTATGGAGCGCGGCCGCTCAAGCGCGCGATTCAGCGCTGGATCGAAAACCCGCTGGCGCAGTTGATCCTGTCGGGCAAGTTCGTGCCAGGTACGGCGATCACTGCCACGGTGGAAGGCGACGAGATCGTCTTTGCGTGACGTTAAGTTGTTGGGGCCGTCTCGCGGCCCATCGCGGCTGGTCCGGCGCCTCGGCAATGTCGCTCCAAATCCTGATGTATCAGGCATCATGCGGTCAGGGTAGGAGCGGCCTCGTGCCGCGATGGGCCGCAAAGCGGCCCCGACAACCCTTATGCTGTCATCGACGAGCCCAGCCAACCCCCGTAAATCCGGGCCTTTGCGCTAATCCAAGATAACTTGCTGAAATTTTTGAAATTTATGCTTGCATGATCAATCGAGTGGCCCTAATATACGCCGCGTTGTCAGGCACTAAGCGAATCACCAGCAACACCGGTGACCGCAAAACAACTTAGAAATCAGTAAGTTGAATGAAAAAAAGTGGTTGACAAGCAAAACGAAGAATGTAGAATAGCCGGCCTCAGCAGCGATAACGCGAAAGCGGATAGCTAAAGAGACCGAAGTTAACACAAGCTTCGAAGATGTAAGGTTGTACCGAAGTTCAGTTCCGCGATAGCTCAGTCGGTAGAGCAAATGACTGTTAATCATTGGGTCCCTGGTTCGAGTCCAGGTCGCGGAGCCAATCTCGGGGTGTAGCGCAGTCCGGTAGCGCGCCTGCTTTGGGAGCAGGATGTCAGGAGTTCGAATCCCCTCACCCCGACCATTTTCCGGGTCGTTAGCTCAGTTGGTAGAGCAGTTGGCTTTTAACCAATTGGTCGTAGGTTCGAATCCTACACGACCCACCATGTAAGAAGGGCATCTCGAATGAGATGCCCTTTTTCTTTTGCCTCGGTTTTTCTAAGCCCTGTATTTTCCCGCAAATCCGCTATTCTGGCCTGTGTCTTTCGCAGTCTGGGGACCTATTGGCATGGGAGCCAACACATCAAGTGTCGTGGTCGTGGGTGGAGGCATCATGGGTGCTTCCATTGCGTGGCACCTTGCAAGGCTCGGTGCTCGGGTCACTGTTCTGGAGCAAGGGTCTCGAGCCGCCAGTGGCGTTACCCGTTGGTCATATGGTTGGGTAGGCACTGCCAGCGCCAGTGCATCGGACAACCCGGCTGCATTTTCCTCCACATTGCAGGCCATCGCCGACTTCAACCGGCTGGCGCTTGACCTCGGGCCTTTGCCGGTTGCCGCCCGTGGCGCCATGGTGTGGTTGGACAACGATGCGCAAACGGCCGCCCTCATCGACCAGCAACGCTCTGCCGGCGTAAACCTTCAACCACTGGACGCCCAGCAGATAAGCGCCCTTGAGCCGTGCATGATCACGCCACCCGCACTGGCCGCTTGGGCGCCGGACGATTTTGCCGTGGAACCTGTTGCCTTGGCGAAAATGCTGTTGAGCGGCGCCGAGCAAGCCGGGGCAGAGGTTCTATACGGCCGGCGGGTCGATGGCATAGAGACGCACAACGGACGCGTGACGGCCGCCAGGTGCGCAACGCAAACCTACGCCGCCGATACCGTGGTGCTGGCCAATGCCGGTGCCGCAATCGGCCTTGCAGCAGATGTCGGTCTGCCCTTGCCCTTGCTTACCCGGCCAGCTGTACTGATGCGCTTCGCGGCGCCAGCCGGTGTAGTGCGGCACCTGGTCTACGGTAATGGCTTGGAGTTACGCCCGGCATTGGAAGGGGGCGTGGCCTGCGCCGAAGAAGCGCCTGCCGAGGGTGAGGCAGGGTTGCCAGCCTTGGTCGAGCGCACCACAAAAGCCATCCGGCAGATGTTCATCGGCGCCACGGCGCTTTCGCTGCGCGCGGTCAGTATCGGGCACCGACCGATGAGCCCGGAAGGCAAGCCTGTGATGGGTTACCTTCCTGGCGTCGAGGGGGTGTACGCCTTGGTGGCACATCCTGGAATCGTGCTTGCGCCGCACCTCGGCCGTCTGGCAGCCGAGGAAATCGTTCGAACGCGACGCTAGCCGGGCGCCGCGAGTGCACCCAGCCAGCAGCCAGGTCAGTGCAACTTCAGCCGTGGTTCTGTGCCGCGACCAATCTTGCTGCCCAGCATCATCAGGGCCGTGCGGAAGAAACCGTACAACGCCATCTGGTGCATACGATACAGCGACACGTAGAACATCCTTGCGAGCCAGCCTTCGAGCTTCACACTGCCCATCAAGTTACCCATCAGGTTACCCACGGCCGAGAAGCGCGAGAGCGACACCAGCGAGCCATAATCCTTGTACTGGTAGGTCGGCAGCAGCTTGTTCTCAAGGCGCGCCTTGATGCTCTGCGCCAGCATCGACGCCTGCTGGTGGGCCGCCTGCGCCCGGGGCGGTACGTTGCGATCGCTGTTTGGCTGCGGGCAGGCGGCGCAGTCACCGAAGGCAAAAATAGCGTCATCACGGGTGGTTTGCAGGGTGGGCCGTACGACGAGTTGGTTGATGCGGTTGGTCTCCAGGCCATCGATTTCCTTCAGGAAACCCGGCGCCCGGATGCCCGCTGCCCAGACCTTCAGGCTGGCCTGGATCACTTCGCCGTCTTTGGTCTTGAGACCTTCGGCCGTCACTTCGCTGACGGCCGCGTTGGTCATTACCTTCACCCCCAGCTTCTCAAGGGTCTGATGCACGGGCACGCTGATGCGCTCCGGCAGTGCCGGCAGCACGCGCGGGCCTGCCTCGATCAAGGTGATGTGCATGTCTTTCGGTTGGATGCGGTCCAGGCCGTAGGCCGCCAGTTCATGGGCCGCGTGATGCAGCTCGGCAGCCAGCTCCACGCCCGTGGCACCGGCACCGACGATGGCTACGCTGATCTTTTCACTGGCCACATCGCCTGCATGGGCGCGCAGGTAATGGTTGAGCAGTTGCTGGTGGAAGCGCTCTGCCTGCTTGCGCGTGTCCAGGAACAGGCAATGCTGCGCCGCACCCAAGGTGCCGAAGTCGTTGGTGTTCGAGCCCACGGCAATGACCAGGGTGTCGTAGGCAAGGGTGCGCGCGGGCAGCAGCTCGCGGCCGTCTTCATCCAGCGTCGCAGCCAACTGGATCCGCTTGCTCTCACGCTCCAGGCCGCTCATGCGCCCCAGTTGGAAGTTGAAGTGGTTCCACTTGGCTTGCGCCACGTAGTTCAGTTCGTCTTCGGAGGAGTTCAAGGAGCCGGCGGCCACCTCGTGCAGCAGCGGTTTCCAGATATGGGTGAGGTTGGTGTCCACCAGGGTGATGTCAGCCTGCTTGCGCTTGCCCAGGGTCTTGCCCAGGCGGGTAGCCAATTCCAAGCCGCCGGCGCCGCCGCCGACAATCACGATGCGATGAGTCATGGGAATATCTCATAAGGTTTACGGAATTCTTGGCCCAACGGGCCGGCCGCACGGGGTATGAGGGGAGGGCGAGCGCAAGGCAGCTCATAGCTCCGGTCCACTCAACGGGCGCCAGACCCAAGACAGCGGGGGTGGCGAGATGCTCGACCCCAGTGTATGCAGGGCTTGCAGGTCATCATCGACACTGGCTGACACACAGGGTTCAGGCAGTAGGTCATGCTGGGCCTATACGGATAGACGTTCGTGCAGGGGCAAACGCTACAGTGGTCGCTCACGCGGCTGTAACAAATGATAATGCTTTCTATCCGCGCCGCCGAGTGTACGTCATCGCAAACGATCACTGCACAGGATCAAAGGCTGATCCCCACATCGAAGACGATGCTGCGCCCCAGGTTGCCGCGTAGAAAATCCGGCGCATCCGGGTGAGCGAACAATACCCGGGCAAAGGTTGGCCCGACCAGCGACAGCGAGCGCCAGCCCTGGCGCAAATACTCGGTGGGCGGCGGGAAGTGGGTGTTGAGGTCCAGCACCTCGCGCTTGAGGCTGGCGAAGGCAATGATGTCCAACTCGTTCAGGTCCAGCCCGCGCTCACGGTAGTTGTGCGCTTTCTTGCGCAGGGTAGGTGCCAGCCTGCCCAGCAACTCGGTGGCACTGATGCGGCGAGGGCGCGCTTCGCGTCGCACCAGTTGCGCCAGTGAAAAGGCGCTGCGCCTGCGTTGCAGCTCTTCTCGCCATTCATCGTTAAGCCGGCGACCCTCGTCCAGCACGAAGAACACCTCGAAGGCCGCATCGCGGAACAATACGTCAGGCGGCTCCTGGCCGGCGGGCGTGAAGTCGTCGTTGCGATACGCGATGTTCAGGCCTTGCAGCAGGCGCTGGCAGACCCAACGCTCACGCTCCCATTTGCGGGCATTGGACAGGAACGCGTTGGCTTGTTCGGCCTGGATGGTAAGCAGGCGCAGGTAATCGGAGTCATCCATGAAGCAAGCTTAGCTGTAATTTGATGACGATCCGGTGTTGATCGCGCCTTGAATCAATGAATTGCATGCTTGTGGTGTAGGGACACGCTGATACTTGGGCAATACGTGTAGACTCGCCTTTGTCCATGCATTGATTGAGGTTATTCCTACATGATCAGCGCGCAGGTGCTGTCGGGAACAACGCTGACCGTTGGCTGGCTCGGCTACGTGCCGCTGCTCGCCTGGGCCACCAGTCAGGCCCGCTGGGTCGAGCTGGTCACCGACCGGCGGCGCCAGCACTTGCTGTTCGGCACCGTGGTCGGGTTGTTCGCGCTGTGGTTGGTTCGGCGTGATTTCGACACGGGGGTGTCCTACCACTTCATCGGCATGACCGCCGTCACCCTGCTGCTGGACTGGCCGCTGGCAGTTCTGGGTGGCTTCATGGCGCAAGTGGGCCTGCTGCTGCTCGGGCGTCAGGAGTTGACTGCATTAGGGGTCAACGGCCTGCTGTTGGTCGGCCTGCCGGTCTTGGTCACCGAAGTCTGTGCCATCGCGGTGGAACGCGCGCAGCCGCGAAACCTTTTCGTGTACATCTTTTGCTCAGGGTTTTTCCCGGCGGCACTGACGGTGGTCGTCTGCCTTAGTGCCGCGCTGGGATTGCTCTGGCTCGATGGGTTGTTCGCCATGCCGGAGTGGCTGAGTGATTTCGTGGGCTACCTGTGGCTGATGATGTTTCCCGAAGCGTTTATCAACGGAACCGTCATCAGCGCACTGGTGGTCTTCTGCCCCGAATGGCTGGAGACGTTCAACCGTACTCGATACCTGCAGGCTCCCTGGAAGGAAGGCGGTGGCTGACAGCCATGCCTCGCTGAACAGCATCTAGCTGGTGTATCTCCCAAAGTGATCAGTGACGAGGCTCCAGATCCCCTGAATACAGTTCGTCTTCCGAGTCCTCGGCTCCGGGAATCTTGTGCTCCTCGGACGCCCAGGCGCCCAGGTCGATCAGTTTGCAGCGGTCGGAGCAGAACGGCCGAAAGGTGTTCTTCTCGTTCCATTCCACAGGTGCGCCACAGGTCGGGCAATCGACGGTCAATGGCTGGCTCATGGCTGGCCTCCTCGTAAAGTCAGATAAAAGTGGTGCAGTCGGTCGATCTGCGCATGCAAGTGACCTAGGTCGCCGTCATTGACCACCACGTCATCGGCATGGCGCAGGCGTTCTTCACGCGGCAGCTGGGCCTGAAGAATGGCCTGCACCTGCTCGGCGCTGGTGTGGTCGCGGGCGAGGGTGCGTGCTACCTGCAGGGTCTGCGGGGCGTCGATGACCAGTACGCGCTGGGTTTTCTTATACTGCCCCGACTCGATCAGCAGGGGCGAGACATACACCGCATAGGGCGATTGCCCTTTGGCCAGGTAACTGAAAATCTCCTGGCCGATCAGCGGGTGCAACAATTGCTCCAGCCATTTGCGCTGCGCCGGGTTGGTGAAGATCAACTGGCGCAGCGCGGCACGGTCAAGCTGCCCATCCGCCTGCAGCACGGCAGGGCCGAAGTGCTCGACGATGCTCGCCAAGGCTGGGCGGCCGGGCTCGACCACCCACCGCGCTGCCTGATCGGCATCGACCAGGTGCACGCCAAGCTCGACGAAGCGCTCGGCTGCGGCGCTCTTGCCGCTGCCGATGCCGCCGGTAAGGCCGAGAATCCAGGGTGTTGTGGCCGCTGTGGTCATTGGAATCCAAGCAGTTGCATGTAGGAGGGGGGTATTTCATCACCCCAGAGCACGGCAATCCACCCCGCAATAGCCAGATAAGGCCCAAAGGGCATTGCCGCCCCCATGGCATGCCGGCGCAGCCCGATCAGGCACAACCCTATGAATGTGCCCGCCACCGAGGACAGCAAGAGGGTCAGGGGCAGCACCTGCCAGCCACCCCAGGCACCGATGAGCGCCATCAATTTGAAGTCACCGTACCCAAGGCCTTCCTTGCCGGTCAGCAACTTGAATGCCCAGTAGACGGTCCAGAGGCTTAGATAACCCAGCACGGCGCCCCACAGCGCATCGCCAAGTGGCGCGAACACATTGCCAGCATTGACGATCAGCCCCAGCCACACTGCCGGCAACACCAGTACGTCGGGCAACAGCTGTTGATCCGCATCGATCAGGCTCAGCGTCAGCAGGCACCAGGTCAGCAGCAGCGCAAAAAGCGCTTGCTCCGACGGGCCGAAGCGCCAGGCAATGGCCATCGACAACAGGGTACTGGCCACCTCGACCAAGGGATAACGCACGCTGATCCGTCCCTTGCACCCCCGGCAACGGCCATTGAGTGCCAGGTAACTGAGCACAGGGATGTTCTCCCACGCGCGGATGACGTGCTTGCACAGAGGGCAATGGGAGCCGGGTAACCATAAATCGAACCGCGCAGACGAGGTTGGGGGGAGCTCCAGTATCTCTTGCGCAGTGCGTCGCCATTGCCGCTTGAGCATGATCGGCAAACGATGCGCCACGACATTGATGAAGCTGCCTGCCAGCAAACCGAGCAGCGCGGCCCAGGCGATGAAATGCGCAGGCTCCATGCCCTGCAGTGTCCAGACCGTCATATCAGATCAGGCTACCCAGTTGGAAAATCGGCAGGTACATCGCCACCACCAGCCCACCGACCAGCACTCCCAGCACCAGCACGATGGCCGGTTCCAGCAGACTGGCCAGCTGGTCCAGGGCCTGGCTGACCTGGTCCTCATAATGGATCGCAGCCTTGTCCAGCATCTGGTCCAAGGTCCCGCTGGCCTCGCCGATTGCCGTCATTTGCACCAGCAGGGGCGGGAACACGTGCTCCTCAGCCATCGCTTGATTGAGGGCCCGACCGTTCGCCAGTGCTTGACGCAACCGCATCACCGCCTGCTCGTGAAGCTCACTCCCACACCCCCTGGCCACCGTGCCCAGCGCGTCCAGCAACGGCACCCCAGCCGCATAACTGGTCGCCAGGCTGCGGGCGAACCGCGCCAGCGCAGCCTGCCCCAACAACGCTCCGAACACCGGCATGCTTAGCAGTTGCTGCGCGCACCACAGGCGTGCCGGTGTATGCTGGCGATACAGCTGGCGCCCACCGACGCCCAACAGCACCCCCACCAGCGCCACCCAGGGCGCCACCTGCCCGAACCCCGCCGACAGGTCTATCACCCACTGGGTGGGGGCTGGCAATGCCGTACCCATGCCGATGAACATCGATTCGAACTGCGGAATCACTTCCAGCAACAAGATGGTCGAAACCCCCAACCCCGTGAGCAACAGCAGGATGGGATAGGCCATCGCCTTTCGTACCTTCTTCTCAAGCGCGCGCCGCTGCTCCAGCATGCACGCCAACTGTTCGAGCTGCCGATCCAGCGTCCCTGACTGCTCACCCACCCGTACCAGGTTGCAGTACAGCCCATCGAACCAGCGAGGGTGGCGTTGCAAGGCATCCGCCAATCCCAACCCCGCGCCCAGATCTTTTTTCAGCGCCAGCAGCACCGCCGCCTGCCCCTCGGGGCAGCCGCTACGGCTCATCACTTCGAACGCCTGCAACAACGGCACACCCGCTCGCAGTAAGGTCGCCAACTGCCGACTGAAACCCGCCGTGTCCGGCCTGGCCTGCCAACGCGGCCAGGTCAGTGCCAGCCCTCCCGCTGGCCGCACCCGCGCCCCCGTGATGCCCTGGCGAATCAGCGCAGCCTGTACATAGGCCGGGCTGCGCCCCGTGGTCTGGCCGCTGACGGGGGCGCCGCTGGCGTCCGTGCCCTGCCAGGTATAGAGATGCGTAGATGACGTCATGCACATGTCCTTTTTCGTCCCTGTGACAAGCCTGGAAACAGCTTGCCCCGTCCTTGGAAAGGCGCGCCTTTCCGATGGTCACTAGAGTAGTGCAGCGAGGGCAAAGCCCAAGCGGGTAGGGGTGACAAAAGGTGTCTGTTCAGGCCTACTGCGCCGCTGCCGGTCGAGGCAAGCCTGACCTCACTGAGTCTGCGTATCGAAAAGGAAATTGTTCATGAAAGGGCAACGCGGCATCACCCTGATCGAACTGATGATCGTCGTCGCGATCATCGGCATTCTGGCGACCATCGCCTTACCGATGTACACCAACCACCAAGCCCGCTCCAAGGCCGCCGCCGGCCTGCTGGAGATCAGCGCCCTGAAAACCGCGATGGACCTGCGCTTGAACGAAGGCCGCGACGTCACCGACGTCGCCAGCCTCGGCGGCCAGCCCAGCACCGCCCATTGCGCAATCACCGCCACCGGCAAGGCCAGCGACGCCAGTGGCCGCATCGTCTGCACCCTGGTCGACGCCCCCGCGACCGTGCTGGGCAAGGCCCTGACCCTGACCCGCTCAGCCACCGGTTGGGCCTGCACCACCGACATCGAAACCGACCTCGCCCCCAACGGCTGCGCCGCGCCGTAAGGGTGACGCAATAAACGAATGGAAACAGAGGTTTGCGTAACGGGTGCAGCAGTGGTACGTTGCGCTACACGCCGGTGTAGCTCAGTCGGTAGAGCAGCGCACTCGTAACGCGAAGGTCGCAGGTTCGATTCCTGTCTCCGGCACCATCCATCTGTTTCGTTACGTCTCTTCTTGCATACGGAACCCCCTGAAAAGCCCGCCAAGTGCGGGCTTTCTTGTTTCTAACTGTCTCGCTCTGTCTCTAGGTATATACCGGATTTAGGTATACGCTAGGGTATACGCCGGTTCGACGAGAAAACGTATACCTATGGCACGCACCGTTACGCCCCTCTCAGACCCAAAATGCGAGGCCGCCAAGCCGCGGGACAAGGACTACACCTTGTTCGACGGCCAGGGCCTGTTCCTGCTGGTCAAGAAGAACGGCAGCAAGATCTGGCGCATGAAGTTCAAGCGGCCGGATGGCAGGGAGGGGCTGGCCACCTTCGGCAACTACCCGGCACTGACGCTCAAGGCTGCCCGTGAGCGCCGAGCCGAAGCGCTGGGGTTGCTAGCGCATGGTAAAGACCCGATCGAGAGCGCCAGGCAGGGGAAGGTCGAAGCGGCGAATGCGAGGGCCAACACCTTCGGCGTGCTGGCCAAGGACTGGCATGAGGCCTGTTCCAAGAAATGGTCTCCAGGTCATGCCGCGACGGTGTGGCGGCGGATCGAAACTTATCTGCTCCCGGCCTTGGGCCAGCGTCCGGTGGCCGGCCTGAAGACCCGCGACCTGCTGGCGCCGCTCAAGGCGGTGGAGAAGCGCGAAGTTCTGGATACCGCTGGCCGGCTACGGCAGTACATGACCGGCATCATGCGCATGGCTGTCCAGCACGGACACATCGACACCAATCCAGCGGTGGACCTCCAGGGCGCAACCGCCACACGCAAAACTGTTCACCGGCCTGCGCTGGCGCTGGATCGGCTCCCCGAGCTGCTGCAAAGAATCGACAGCGACACCGGTCGCCCGCTGACCCGGTTGGCCACCCAGCTCACCTTGTTGGTCTTCATCCGTTCCAGTGAGCTGCGGTTTGCTCGCTGGCCAGAGATCGACGCCGGTCGCTCCATGTGGGAAATCCCTGGCGAGCGCCAGCAGATCGAGGGCGTGAAGAACTCGCACCGCGGCTCCAAGATGAGCACGCCCCATCTGGTGCCGCTGAGCCGCCAAGCCCTGGCCGCGCTTGAGCAGGTGCGCCAGCTGACCGGGCGCTTCGACCTGGTGTTCGCTGGTGACAGCAACCACTGGAAGCCAATGAGTGAGAACACGGTGAACAAGGCGCTTCGGCGCATGGGTTACGACACCAAGTCTGAGGTGTGCGGGCACGGGTTCAGGGCCATGGCCTGTTCCGCCTTGGTCGAGTCGGGATTGTGGAGCAAGGACGCGGTAGAGCGTCAAATGAGCCACCAAGAGCGCAACAGCGTGCGAGCGGCCTACATCCACAAGGCCGAGTACATCGAGGAACGCCGGCTGATGGTTCAGTGGTGGGCGGACTACCTCGATGCGAACCGCGAGAAGCACGTCACCCCATACGACTATGCACATCGTGCTGAGCAGAATGCCAATGTGGTGCCGATCAAGAGGGCCTGACGCAGGCCTTCCATCGCCCACGTAGACAGATATAGACTCAATGCCGTTACTGTTCGGATAGCCAGTATCTGAGGAGCCAACTGTTTTCGGCTGGCCTAGCTCGACGGAGCGAAAAGCGGGCTTCCCATCCGCTTGGCCAACCGGTCTATTCAAGATTGGGAGCGCCTGGGAGGGCGTGAGAATGGAATACGATGATGACTTGCCCGATCTGAGTCATTGGAAGCAGGTGATGGAGTTCACGGTGGAGCAAGCGGCCCTTTTGATGGCGTCCATTGATCCGTTCGATACCCCCTCTCTCGAAGAAGCTAAACATCGCCGTCTGCCCCGATGGAAAAGAGCACACGGCAATGCCCTTGGCATTCTGTCGGCCATCCGTCAGGGTTTGATTAGTCCCGTAGCATGTAAGGCCGTTTTCATTGACTACGACTTTAACGGTAATGCCGAGAAGACAATCAGAACCATCAAACCTACTGATAGGGATGCAGATATCTGCTTATCAGAGACCATCATCACCCGCGCATCGCTGGTGGGATGGATCACCACTGAACGCGTGCAGATCTCCAGACCTACTAGGTCAATCGCACCCGTAATGCCAGCGCCCCACCCGCAACCACCCGAATTCACCGATCCTCCACCTCAGCCGCTCTCGCTTCCTTACTACGGCCACACCTCTGAGGGCCTAGAGTTCGTGGACGATGCGATCAAGCAGATGTGGTCAACCTATGATGATGATGATCCGAACACTGCGCCAACACGGGAGGCTGTTATTAAATACCTTCGAGAAAGGGGGGCTGGCGCCAACATGGCTGAAGCTGTGAATCTCATTCTTCGTCCAGCGAATCTAAGGAATGGTGGGCGCAAGAATAAGAAGGCACCCACCTGAAAACGCCAGTAAATCCGCCACCTGTAGCTGTGGTGCCCACCTGAAAGGATGGTGATGTGGGCACCTATCATGACAGTCTATATGCCCACCTGATGCCCACCTTGAAAGGTTGCTGGTCACCCGATCCTTTCTGCAAATCTGAACCCCGTCGCCATCAACAACGGGATACAGACATGAGCAACATTCGCCCAATCGAGGCAGGCACCGCCCCTCAGTTCGACCCTGCTAACACCATCATCCGCTTCCCCGAGGTCGAGGCCATCACCGGCCTGGCCCGAGCTACCGTTTACAAGCGCCTCAAGGATGATCCGACCTTCCCCCGCCCTGTATCGCTGAGCAACAGCAAGTCGCGCGGATCGCCTGTGGGATTCGTTCTCGCTGAGATTCAGGCTTGGGTGCGCCAGCGCATCGCATTGCGCGAGGTGGCGTAAATGAAAAAGGCCACGATCCCCGAAGAGAAACGCAGCCAGTCGCAAGGCGATATTACCACCAGCAAGCCGCCGAGCAAGATCGCCCGGGTGCTGGCGTACATGCTCCATGATGGCAGCCTGCAACGCTTCGAGGCCGAGCGCCTGGGTGACCACTGCTTGCACTCCACCATCAGCAGCCTGGCCAACGGCTACGGCCTGAAGTTCCAGCGCCAGCTTGAGCGCGTGCCGAACCACTGGGGCGAGCCTTGCACTGTCACCCGGTACACCCTTCCCGCCAGCGAGCGCCGCCGCGCCAGCGCCGTGCTGGACATGCTGTGCTCGCCCCTGAAGCAACGCCAGCGGGTGGCCGCATGAAAAAGACGACCATTCCATCGGCAGAGCCTGTCCACGAGAAGCCCCCCATCACCCTGACCCAGTACAACGGTGAGCCACGCGTGGATAGCCGCCAGCTGGCTGAACAGTTGGAGAACAAGCACAAGAACTCCATGGCGCTGATCGACCGCTATCTGGCCAAGTTCGAAGAGTTCGGGGTTGTTCCGTTTCAAACGGAGAAACCCTTGGCTGGGACTGCTGGAGGTAGGCCGGAACGCTTCGCCCTACTGAATGAGGATCAAGCATTCTTCCTGCTGGCGCTGTCGCGCAACAGTGACCGCGTGGTGGGTCTGAAAGCCGACCTCATCATGGCATTTCGCGAGGCTCGGTACGGGTATGCCCGCCAGGCTCTGGAAGCTCGCCAACAGCAGGTCAGCGAATGCGGCCGTCGCTTGGCCCACTGGCGCTACGACAAGCCAGGCGCGTATCAGCATGTGGCTCATTTGCGTGAGCAACTGAAGCTCCCGCTCGACCTGGAGGACGACCACCAATGACGCCCGCCATCCACCCAGCGCTGCCGTTGTCCAATCTGAAACTGGGGGTTGCATCCACTCCCGCCCGCATGTATCGTCCGGGCGTCACGGTAAATCCCGTGGCCGACCTTGGCCGGTCGTTCAACTTGGCGCGCAGGCGCCCCATTCCCTTGCAGGCGCTTTTTTTGCGTCTGCACATTCGTGTTATGGCGGCTGTGCGTGGGACACCTTCGGGTGTGCCGGGTGCCAAGTTCCCGGTCGGCCAACCCGCGTACAGCTGCCTCCCTAACTCGCTTGGCCGCGAGCGGCGGCAGCTCCACATCAAACTTGGAGCTGTACCCATGCACGCCCTCAATCCGTCCGAAATATCCCGCGAGCATCAGCGCGCCTACTGCTCAAAGCTGCTGAAGACGCTTACGCGCTACTCCACCCCCTCTGAGCTTTCCCGTATCACTGCCACCCTTGAAGGTGAGGTGGCGAAGACCTTGGCAACTCGCTTCGTCCCTGGCCTCAATGATGCAGCCTATGAGGTCTACCGCAGCTTCTGGCTGAAGGGTGGTGCCCAGTGATGAAGAACTTCAGCCTTCGCGCATACGCCCACCGCCGCCTGGCCCTGGCCGCACTTCGCGCTGACTCCAGCCTTGCCACGCGCCTCAAGCGCTACAACGCCGCCATGGCGAAAGCCCGCGCCCTGGAAGCGCAAGGCGGTGCCCAGTGACTTGCGTTCAACAGGCCGTCGAAGCTGTACGGGGCTTCATTCAATCTCAGGTTGTGGTCACCATGCCGGGCCAAGAGATGTTCCGCATTCCTCCGGTGATCGGCTGTGGCATTGCTACGGATATCGCGGCCATCGTGGGCGCTGATTTCCCGTCCGCATCAATCAGCATCCAAGGGCGCTGCCGCGGTTCCTTGGCGGGCCTGGATCATGCCTTGCGCGTATCAGAAGAAGTCTCCGCCGCGCTGGAGAAATGCCAGCGCCAGCCGCGCCCAGGCGCTGCGCTGGTTGAGCATTTCAAAGCCGCAGCCCAAGTCGGGGGTGCCCAATGAATAACTTCCCGGCAGTAGCGGCTCTTGATGGTGAGGTTCTGTCTGAGGCGGTGCTGGATGCTCGCGAGATGTGCTACATGAATTTCGCCCGCGAAGAGCACAAGAAGCTGGAGAAGATCCTGCTCACGCTGGTGATTCCGGCGATGGGCGGGTATGACAACGAGCTGGCCTGCGACATTGCCCGTCACCTCGAGCAGATCCAGTCGTTCAGTGGCAATTATTGCTGGCGCCACCGCCACCTTGGTGCCTCGCATGGTGTTGTTGGCCAGCCTGCTGCTAACGGAGGTCTTGTATGACTTCCGTTATCCAGTTGCCGAGCGATATCCAAGACGATCTGCGCGACGTACAAGGCGTGCTGGTACTACTGAGCATGGCTCTGGCGCTGATCGCCGCACCCACCACGCCAGTCATCGTCGCCCGCGTCACCGCAGTGATGGCGCAGCACACCGCCATGGCCTGGGCCGAGCTGTTGGACGGCGTGATTGCTGAGCAAGGGGGTGATCTGTGAAGACCGACACGACCCTGCGCATTACCCGCCGCCAGTATCGCCAGTTCGCAGAGTTGGCCAAGTCGAATGGGGTTGGCTTGACGTTGGACACCTTCACCAACCTGGGCGGCATTTGGGGCGAGTACAGCTGCTGGGCGCAGCCGATCATTCATGACGTGTCGAGTGACAGCCGCATGTGTGATGAACGTATTGCTATCAAGCTGGCCACCAGTGTGAATGCTGGCGCTTTCCGTGGTGCCCACCGCCCTGAGCTGGACTGGTCGGCGCTGGATGACAGCGAAATTTACCCGTTCATCGTCAGTCATGAGATCGGCCACCACGTCGACAATTTCGCGTACTGGGATATCGCCCTGATGCCTGATTTGGCAGCCCGCGATCGGTGCCACAAGGTGATGTACCGCGTGAACGAGATGCTTGCAGATCGCTATGCCTGGGAGCAGGTAAGGCCCGGCGAGCCACTGCCGCTGAGCGAGACAGGCAAGCGCTTGCAGGAGGAAATGGCTACCGACCTGGAGTTGCTCAACCAGCATATGCCTCGCACCCGCAGGGCGCCCAAGGCGCTGCCAAGTGGCCAGTACGCCTATGTGCCTGCCTCGATGCTGAAAACCGAGGAACTGGCCGCATTCGTCGGGCCGCACGTCTCCCCGGCGCTGATTGAACACACCCGAAACCGCCGCCGCGTCCATCGCCGCGACTCCAGACTGAGGGGTTAAAAATGACCAGTTTTCAACAGCGCCTCGCTGCGCTGACGGGATCGGCTTGCCCGAAGAAAGCCACCGAGCTGTTTTACGTGAGTCATCCGAAGGCCGAACGTGCGCTGCTGGGGCCGTTCTTGAGCCAGGCCGATGCCGAGTGCGGGCGCGTAGTTTCGCGTAGTGCTGAGGCGGTGGTGACGGCCTGCCTCGTCGAGTCGCTGGACGAACTGACCTACTGGCACGCTGTGAACAACGGCCAGGTCTGCCGGGCCTTCGCTGGCGCCGAGGGGGTGAGCCATGAGTAAGGTTACGCCGATTCGCCGCAAGGGTGCCGGTGGTCCGCCGACTGCTGACGCCTACATCGACACCGCCAGCTATGCCCTGCTGGTGGAAACCCTGGTGGGCTTCTTGGAACTGCGCATTGCCGAGGGTGACGCTGGTCGTCACTGCCCTGAGTTGGAGCGCCTGACCAATCAACTGGAGCAGCTGGCCAAGCGCTTCACGCCACCGCGGGGGGCCGCATGACCGACGCGACGATCCTTTTCCGTGACGTGCTCCAGTCGGCCTACGGGCCGCTCGACTGGCTGCCCCTGGACGATGGCGATATCCACCGCTTCCACGTTCCCGGCGACAAGCCTGGCACGCTCAATGGCTGGTACTGCCTGTTTGCTGATGGCATTGCCTCGGGCGCGTTCGGGAGCTGGAAGACGGGCAGCACCAACACCTGGTGTAGCCGTGAACCGGTGGACGCCCGCGAAGCCGAGCATGTGCGCCAGCGCATCGAGCAGGCCCGGCGACAGCGGGAGGCCGAACGGCAGCGGCGCCAGCTCAGAGCGGCCGGCCTGGCGCAGCGCTGGTGGCGTGATGCCCGTCGTGCTGATCCGGCCCACCCCTACCTGGTCGCCAGGGACATTCGAGCCCATGGTTTGCGCCAGCGTGGTGACGACCTGCTGGTCCCCCTGTATGCCGGTGGTGTGCTGGTGAACTTGCAACGGATCGGCCCGGACGGCGACAAGCGCTTCCTGTATGGCGGGCGGATCAAAGGCGCCTATTCGCCACTGGGGCGCATCACGCCGGGCAAGCCACTGTGTATCTGTGAGGGATGGGCCACGGGTGCCACGCTTCACGAAAGCGGCTACACGGTCGCTTGTGCGATGAACGCCGGGAACCTGAAACCGGTGGCGCTGGCGCTACGGGCCGACCACCCCGACACCGAAATCATCATCGCCGGCGACGACGACCGCCAGACCGAGGCCGAAGGCAAGGGCAATCCGGGGCGCACCGCCGCCCATGATGCCGCAGCCGCATGCGGTGGCCTGGTGACCTTCCCCGAGTGGCCTGCCGACGCGCCGCTGACCCTTACCGACTTCAACGACCTCGCCGCCTGGAGGTGCCGCCATGCGCCCGCCTGATACCAATGTCATCAACCTGCGCCCCGAAGCGCCCAGGGTCGAGCCTGATCGCCCGTGCTGGGGTGTGTACGAGCACTGGGTAACCAATGAAAAGGGCCGCAGGCTCAAGCCCGGCGTGTACTGGCACGGCTTCAAGCGCAGCGCCGGCGATGATGACAGCGACGACGACAAGGCCGACCGCCCGATCACTGACGAGTGGATCGCCACGCCGGTGACCGTCGCTGCCCGCACCACCAACAGCGACGATGGTAGCGAAGGCCGGTTTCTGCGCCTGCTCACCTACAGCGGTCCCAAGGAGTGGATCATTCCCATGGAGGTGTTCGGTGGGAGCGGCGAGGACGCCAGGCGGACGCTGTTCGGCATGGGCGTCATCATCGCCTTGAAGAAGCGCGGCCAGTTCATGGAGTACCTGCTGGACCAGCGCCCTGCAGAAGTGTTTGCCACCACCTGCCGCCCCGGCTGGCATGAGTCGGGCGCCTTTGTGCTGCCTGGGCGCACCATTGGCAGCGACAAGGTGCGCTACCAGGCCAGCGCCAAGGGACAGAACCTGTTCAGCGTGCGCGGTAGCCTGGAGGGCTGGAAGGTCGAGGTTGCGGCCAAGTGCGAGGGTAACCCGGTACTGACCTTGGCCATCGGCTGCGCCCTCGCTGGCCCGCTGCTGAGCCTGGTGGGCGTGCTGGGTGGCGGTGTTCACCTGGTGGGCGACAGCTCCAGCGGCAAGTCGCTGGCGCAACTGATCGGCTCGTCCGTATGGGGCGACCCAGGCATCTTCGCTGCGTCCTGGGACATGACCAAGGGCGGCCTGGAGATCGAGGCGTCCAGCCGTAACGACACCATGCTGCCCCTGGACGAGATCAAGCGGGCCGACCCCAAGCGCGTACAGGAAATGGCCTATTCGCTCGCCAACGGCCAGGGCAAGGGCACCATGACCCGTGATCGGGAGGCCCGCGGAAAACTGAGCTGGCGCCTGCTGGCGCTTTCCAGCGGTGAGCGCTCTCTGTCCGAGCACGCGGCCATCAGCGGCAATGCCGCCCATGCTGGCGCCGAGCTGCGTATGGTCGACGTGAATGCCGGTACCCGCACACACCGCGCCTTCGATGAATTGCATGGCCTGGAGGGCGCCGACTTCCACCGCCAGCTCACGGTGGCTGTAGGAGCGAACCACGGACACATCGGGCCGGCCTTCGTGGAGAAGCTGCTGGCCAGCGATGACCGCCCCGGCCTGCTCGAGGACTTCGCCGGCATCCGCGCCCAGTTCGTCGAAGACAACGCCCAGGCCGGGCGGGTGGCGGATCGCTTCGCGGTGATCGCGCTGGCGGGGGAGATGGCCATTGCCTATGGCCTGCTGCCCTGGACACCGGGTACCGCTCTGGCCGACTGCCAGTTGCTGTATGGCGAGTGGCTGAGCCGGGTGGGTGGTGGCAATGCCGAGGACCGCCAGATCCTGGCCGGCATCCTCGACTTCATCGACAAGCACGGCAGCAGCCGTTTTTCGGACGTAGAAGACCAGACGCCGGACACCAAGGTGTTCAACCGCGCCGGGTACTGGGAGGTGGTCGGCGTCAAGCGACTGTACCTGTTCAACAAGTCCGCACTGACCGAGGCCGCCCATGGTCACGGGCTGGCGCGGGTTGTGAAAGCGCTGGAAGGCGCTGGTGCTCTCGCCAAGCACGATACCGACCGGGACAGCCGCAGGACCAAGAAGTACCGCCTGCCTGCTGGTGGGTCTGCCCGGCTGTATGTGATCGACCCCGACGCCATGGATAGCGAAGGCGGTGGCCTATGACCGTCATCACCACCCAACGCCATTGCCCGAATTCACAGGAACCTAAAAACGTGGGGAACAGGGGGAACGGGGGAACAGCCAGCAAATACGCGGCCTGTAGCCGTTCCCCCTTATTGAAGTGTTGGGGAACAGGGGGAACACAAACATGTTTTTGAACATAAGCGCCATTTCTGACCCTTTTGTTTGGTTATCACTGTTCCCCCGTTTTTCGGGTGGGGAACACGTACCCCCGCTGGAGGCCCCGGAAACACTGGGTGTTCCCCGCGTTCCCCCGTTCCCCCGATTTTTTTTCACAGACACATTTGGGCGTTACGGGAATCCGTGTGAGGTGTCGCCATGAGCCTCCTTTCCGACCTGCTCAATCACACGCCGCCGAACGTTGCTGGTGCTGGCAAATCACCCATGGCGAAACGCACCCCGGATCGTCCGCGCCTGGTGCTAGTCGAGCCTGCCCAATTGCCACCCAGCCCATACGCCAACGCCGCCAATGCCACGCCTGAATGGCGCCAGGCCCGCGACCGGTACATCAGCCATGTGATGACCTGCCGGGGCTGCTATGCGCCTGCTGGCCGCCATTGCCTGATCGGTGCCGAGTTGCGCGCCACCTACGACAACACGCCCATGGAGGCCCACCCATGACGCTCACACCGACCATGCGCCTGTGCGATATCGCCTTGAAGCCAGGTATCAGCGCCAGCACGCACCTCATCACCACCCGGCGCATCTGCCGCAACATCAGCCGCAACCTTGATGCGATCCACGCTGAGCGACGTGCCATGCGCCGCCAGGCGGGCAAGCTGAAAGCGTTTCTGCCGTTCACCCGACAGGCCATTGCCGATCTGGAGGAACAGGCACAGACGCACCGAACGGTTGAGCGCGCCAAGGCGCTGGTGGCGCTGGCCGGGTTCGGCCAATCGCTGCTGTTCGACCATGACGGGCTGGCCAAAGCCCTGGGGTTCGACCGCCTGTGCGACCTGCTGAGCGTGAATACGGTGGAGCGCGAGCGGGCTAGGCAGGAGGGCGTCACCAGCCTGGAAGGCCTGGTGTTCACCAATGCGCTGGAGGACAGCGCAGAGCGCCGGGCGCAGGAGTGGAATGACGCGCCGCTGTTCAACGCCTGTCACGCGGCTATGGCGGACTTCATCAGGGACTGCCCCGATGGCGTGTTGCCTGACCCATTCGCACCTGGGGCGCCGTTCGGGCCGAAGCTGCCACCGAAACTGAGGGTGGTATGAACCATGACCGCGCCAGCAATGAAACAGGCGGATTCAGCCGCCAAGACGAAACAGCGGGTTTCAGACGATCAGCGCCGGCAGGTGCTGGACCTGCGCCGCCGTCACTCGCTGCGTGAGGTGGCCGAGATCACCGGCCTGCCGCTGGGAACGGTGAAGACCCTGGTTTCACGCTCCGGGGCGTTCCGCGACAACGAGCAGCATCGCGCCATGTTCACACTGCCGCCGATCAGCGCCAGCACCGAGACCCTCCCGAGCGTGCCCGAGCTGCCGCCGCAGGAGGTGGTCACAGGCGACAAGGAGGTGGATGCGGTGCTGTGGCTGCGCTCGATCATCAACACCGGTCAGGCCGTTCTGATTGACCGGGCCATGGAGGGCGTCAAGAAGATCAAAACGTCGCTCGATGTGCTGGAGAAGCGCTACACGGCTCACCTGATAGCCACCAACCCCGGCAACCCATTCGCCGCCATGTCGTCGTTCGGCTTCGCTGACCTGGAGGCGCTGGCCACTCGGGCTATCGAGCGGCACCGGCTGAGGCTGGAGGGTAACGCTCGCTTCGGTGATGCCCTGCTGGCTGACACCGAGGCGGAAACGTTCTGCATCGATGCGCTGCGCGGACTGGAGGCTACCGGCCAACTCGGTGACTTCGACAAGAGCGAAGTGGCAGCTTGGTTCAACGCCCACCCTGAGCTGCTACCCCACACCCTGGCTGATTGCCTGTACGAACTGGACTACTGGGATCACCTGTACCGGCTGCGCACCGCCGTAGACCGAGACGCCAGCGATGGGCCGCCCGAAGCGACGGCACGTGACTGGTTTGTATTCGGCCTGCTGGCGCAAATCAGGCCACGCGATAAGGCCGAGGCGCTGGCGGTATTCCGCTACTTGATCGCCAGCCAGCGAGACGATATGGCGGAGTCAGAGGCGATTCTTTGCAACCTGATCGGGTGACCGGCCCGATCAACCACACCACCGGGCATTTGCCCACAACAAGCGCCAACGGCGCATCCAGGAGTTTACTCATGGCAGCTACAGCAGCTCATTACACCCCCCGGACGAAAGTGCGCCTTGGCGGCTTCCTTCGTAAAAAATACTTCAAGGAACAGAGTTTCCTGCTGGACCGGGGCGACGCCCGGGAGGCGGTAAAGGCAATTGACGTGAACTATCCGGGCTTCGCCCAAGACGTGGCCGATGCTGAAAGTCTAGGGTTGCGCTTCGCGGTCTTCAAAAATGGCAGAAATATCGGGGAGGAGGAGCTAGACCTGGGCGGCGCTCGGGAGCTGTGGTTCGTGCCTGTGGTCCATGGGAGCAAGCGTGCTGGCTCACTGCAGACAATCATTGGAGTGGTGCTAATTGTTGTCGCCTCGTTCATGACTGCTGGTGCTGCTGCGTCAGCCGTGATGGCAGCGGGTATTGCTAACACCGCTGGCGGCGTCATTCAAATGCTTAGCCCACAAGCGAACGGGTTATCTCAGAGCGGGGCGCCCGAGAATCTACCAAGTTACGCCTTCGGCAGCGCTAAGAATACGGTAGCCAGCGGCAATCCCGTCCCGATCTGCATCGGTGAGCGACGGTGGGGTGGGGCGATCATTTCGGCCTCGATTGTGGCGGAAGACAAGGCATGAACGTGCGTGAAAGGATCGGTCTCACGATCAAGGCTATTGCTCAAAAAGATTACGCTCAGGTCCGTCAGTTGATAGACAGCTGCCCCACTGAGCATATTGAAGTCGCAAACCTGGAGTTTCTCAATACGACAAGGATGCTGTGTCGTGTAGCCCAACAGTTCGAGTGCGACATGCGTGGATTGGCGCTAAATTTAGCCAGTACAGCTACACGTGATAGCGCCGTGGGAATCACCGATTGCCTCGACCAGGTCGCCGCAGCAAATCAGGCCTTCACCGAGTTTTGCGATGATTATGGAGTGCGCGTGGATGACCTTCTTGGGACAGTTGGCGGCCAACATCCTGCCGTGGCATATGTGATCGGCATATCTCCAGAACCAAAGGCGGATTTGGTGGGGCACTGGCGCCAAGCGTTCGCCATCGCGGCTAGTGGGGAGGTGCTGGGCGAACGACATCACTGATTGGGCTTTGCGTAGACGCATGGTAGCTTTCTAGTCATCTCTGTAATGGATGACTACCCCATGCGCGTTACCAGCTTCACTTTAATAGCCGCCTTTACCTTTTCGGTTGCCGGGTGTTACTCGCCCGGCGAGCTGATTCGAAAGGGCCCCACCTATGCTGCTCAGACCGCCAAGCCTCCCAAGCAATATGCGTTATGTGTTTTCCCGCAATGGCAGGAATCCAGGCCAGATGCGACCATGAGCGAGACTGAGAACGGCTACAGATTGCTGAGCGGTAACGACATGAACACCAATGAGATTTTGCAGATCAGCAAAACACCTGGTGGCAGCGACGTAAAGTTCTATCAGCGCTCATACCTCGATTTCGGGGCCGGCAGAGCAACAGCACTGGAATCGACAAAGAGCTGCCTGTGACTGTTCCCGCGCCACTAAATGCGACCTCACCGTTTTGTGGCGCGAGACAGACCAAAACGTCTCACTCGGACCATATCGCCTGTCTCGCTAACCTGGCCATGCATGGTGGTAACCAGTAATGGTGACCGCACCTGGTAACCAGCCTGGCCGTGGTTACTGGCCATCACCGGCACGCCCAGCGCCAGCGCCCAACCTTGACGATTGTTAGCAGGCTGGAAGGCTGGCCAGCCTCGGCCAGGCAATAACATTTGCCAACAGGGCAGGTGCTTGGAGGGCGGCGCTAGACCGTTCTCATATCAACATTTGTCAACGTCTGGCCGGGTCGCTGGCGCGGAATAGATCGGCCGGTATCCACCCTGGTATCCACGAGTTGGGTTGATCTTGCTGGATACCTGGCCCGTTTCGCGCAGTCCGTCACGCACGATCGTCACGCAATCGGAGTGCGCTATCCCGCTGCGGTACGCAGCCAGGTACGCGCTGCTGGTACGCATTTTGGCGCTGATGCTGGGCCAGTTCGCACCGGTGGTTCGCGCATATGGTTCGCAACCCTCATGGCGCGAACGAGGTGGCTACAATGGAGCCCAATCTTTCCCGCGCACGAGGAGCATGCGGATGTGGGTTTTTGAGCTGGTTGTGCCTGGCGTTTGGCTTGAAATGGAAGACCGCCAGTTGTCTTGGGAGGTGGAGGGCCTGCTTCGGCACCTCGAAGGGAGTTTTTTTGAAGCCAACACAGCTTTGAACCTGTTCCACCAAGCCCGAGTAATCGATTCCCAAGATCCCTCTCACAGTCACGATGACTGGGAGAGGGACAGGGCGCGACGTATTGAGATACAGAACGCGCTAATTCAGGCTAGGGGAGGCCTCAGTCATGATCACTACATGGAGATCCACTTTGAAGCTGAGGTGATACACAAGCGGGAGAAATGGTCTCAAGGCCGAGTACCCCGTGAGCTGCAACACAACGTCGTTTTTATCTATGCCAGAGCTTTTCTATATGCGATGGATGCATTCGACAAATTCCTCACGGTTCTCAGCAAAACCGCCGGCGTTCCACCAGAACTCACTCAACTAAGTAACAAGATGAATGAGCATTTCCCTCATTTGCGGGGGGTTAGGAATTCAGCTCAGCATCAAGAGGACCGAGCGAGAGGGCTTGGGGTGCGAGGGGCTAAAATAGACCTGAAGCCGATCGACAACACGATGGTAAAAGCCCCAGGCGGAGTGTTGATGCTGAATTGCTTGAATGGATCAAGATACGGCTCAACGATGGCTGACGGCCATTACGGCGAGGTTGACGTATCTCCTGAGTCGATGGCGTGCCTACAGTCCTTACTCCTTGAGGTTTTGAATTGCTTCAGCTGGAAGGGCCCCAAGCGGCATCTTCCTAGCGGCTGACAAGCCATTTATAACCGTGACTCAGACTTCTGGCTCGTCCATTCACCCGCGGCGCTGGCGCGAACCTAGGCGGCCTGCCTGTTGAGAAATGTTGAGGTTGCCAGTCGATGGTTTACACCATGGTTTCCATCAAAAGCACGTATTTTGGGACCGTGATGAAAAACCCATCGTCTAGGGTTAACTGAGGAATCACTACCCTAAGCACGGAGGTTACTTCATGAGTGAGTACTGCATTTACTTGGATGGGCTCAGTGATGATATGAGCAAAGAACATATTTTTCCGACATCACTGGGCGGTCTTGATTCGTTTTGTATTCAAGCTGATAGGGCGTTCAACAATAAAGTCGGTTCCAAGGTTGATGGAGCTATAGCAAACGACTTTATCATGCTTTTTAAAAGAGATAGGGCTGAGGCAAAGGGGTACTCAGGCACTCACCCTGAGCCTGTGGCTCGCCGCGCTACACTAGAAGACGGAACGCCTATTCAAGCGACATTTTCAAAAAATGGATTGCGTTTGTATGATCTAAAACAAAAGCGAGTTTTAGACAAACGTGAGTGGTCGCGGACAATTCAGGTGCGGGATTTGAGGCTTGATCTGGACGCAGATGTTCGCTTCGTGGCGAAGGTGGCTCTGTCGGCAGGTTACTACGCATATGGTGAATTGTTCAAAAATTGCGTCGAGCACAGCCAGGCAAGGATGATCGTGAACGCAGAGCGCCTCACCGACGTGTGCCCCAACGTCCGACTGTACACTCGCTTCCAAGATCCGGAATCGCTTCCAGACCCATCTGATTATCACCTATTTAGAACTGCAATAGAGCTAAGTGGTTGCTCCTGCGTTCTGATGCTACCAGGGAAAGATTGTTTCGGTGTAATTGTGGGTGTGCTCGGTGAATTCATGGGGATGATTAATATTCCGGCCAATACCGTGGGCTTCCCTAATGAGGGGGCGTATTCACTCGGCCACTGCATCTTCCTGCAGGAAGGTCAAGTAAAGCGAATATCCTTTCGTCATCTGTGCGATAAACTATCCGACGTGATGGAGAACATCATTGATAAAAAAGATGAGGGAGGTAACCGTACGGGAAATGAGGAGTCATGAGCGTCCTATGGGCGCTATTTACACTCTCGCGACAAGGACAAAAATTCAGTGGAAGACACGACATAGCACATACCCTGATCTAACAAGCGCTCAGCGGCCGTTGACATCCCTGGCAGAGGGATGAGGATTCTGGCGTTGAGGCTTGGTTACTTTTCTTTGGCCTTTATCGAACCGCTGAAGCATGTGAGACAGGCATGAGACGAAACCAGCATGGCCTGGGCGTTTAAGGCCGTACGCCAGGCCGTGCCTATGAAACTGGTTGCCGGCGCCGTCTCACACAGCTGACGGTGCCGGACGCTTCTTTGACCACGCTTTGACGGAGTACGGGCCAGGCAGATGGCAGTGGATCTTATGGCCGGGCGTCTGAGGTCTTCCAGGTACTGGAGGCCTTCAATGTAAGGGAGCGTACCCCTGACAGACCTAAGACGAATTCTGGACAGGCTCTGGACGGATCGGCGCGGGCACCAGCAGATGGAATGACGTGGAAGCAGCGATTTACCAGAGGCGCGGGAGGCTGACCACCATCGACCGGCGTGTACTCGTCCAGAATGGCCGGGGGATGGCGAAATTCTTGACAGGCCTTGACGGAATTCTTGACAGGGCCTTGACGGATACAGCCGCTGGCGCTTGAACAGGATCGGCTGTAAGCCTTGCTGTACAAGGGCTGGTGCTGTATCTGACAGGCCTATGGGAGCGGTGGCAGTCAAGAATTTCCGTGGGTGCTCGTCAAGAGAAATCAGGCGGCTCAGAACCTGACAAAACCTGGCATGCCGGGCCTTGGCCAAAGTGATCCACCCCTACGCAGCGGGCCATGGTCACCACCACTGCTGACGGATTGTGGATATCACCACGCCCTTCCGGCAAAGGTATCTCCGAGACGGACATGCCCTGGCATTTGCCAGTCGTTGCCGATCAACTATGGTTCCTCAACTACCTATTGGAGTGCCATGGATGAAAGAATTACGCACAGTCGCCGAGGTGCTCGAGCGTCTCAGTCACAATCAGGAAGCGCTGAGGGCCTCAGTGGAGGAACTGGCCAAGTGGGTTGGCGAGCGGGGATCGGATGCCGTGGTGGGAAACGTCAACAGCGCGTTGGTAACCATGGATGACAACATCGATGCCGTGCGACGGGGAATCGCAGAGCTGGTGGCGGCAAGTGTTCGATAGCCTTTCAAAAGCCTCGGCCTACCTCGATGGTAGAATCATGGATTGATTTTCGCTTACCAAGCGCGCGGATCAGCGGTGGTTGTCAATGGGTTCAGTATGCTTAAGGATAATGAAATTCGATTGGATTAACCCACTGTTAGACGGCCTGCATCCTTCAGTTCCGAGAATGGGGATTGACAAAATGTCAAAAGTCCCTTATATTTTGACTCAAGAATAACCCCCACGCCTCGGACGGGACCTAGCCCCGAACTGCGCACCAGGGGGTTAGTTTTTTCTAAATCATAGCCAGCAGGAAGCTCAGGCATGCCACATGCCCCTATGGCATTCGTCAAGCCTGCCAAAACCCCCGCCGCACTCCTTCGACATCTTCGCGCCAAAGGGCTCAGCACCCGCGGTCAACGCGACAAGGCGACGCGTGCCTTAGAGTTCATCGGCTATTTTCGTCTCCTGATCTATATGCGTCCGATGCAGGATACCGCGAAGCGGTTTCATCCTACCGCTCGCTTTGACGACGTCTTGGCTCTCTACGATTTTGATAGAAGGCTGAGGTTGGTATGCCTTGATGCAATCGACCGTATCGAGGTCGCATTCCGCGCTGCTATCACCAATACGTTAGCGAATGATAGAGCATGCGGGCCTCATTTCTACACTGACGCGATCCATTTCCATAGCATGGAAAAGCATCGAGAATTCCTCAAAAACGTCCTCGGTCTTCGGGTGAAAAATGCCCCGATCCAGCACTATTACGACACCTATAATACCCCAGCATTGCCGCCAATCTGGACAGTTCTAGAGGCTATGACCATCGGTCAATTGTCGCGACTGCTGGCGGGTCTGCACCTAGACCATCGCAAAAGCGTCGCTGCCTGCTTTGGCTACAACGAGGGTGTGATTTGCTCTTGGCTCAAGAGCATCACTCTTTTGCGCAATATCTGCGCACACCATAGTCGACTGTGGAACACGTCCGTAACCTCTGACACGCCGCAATATGCGAAGGCCATTAAAGCGGAATTCCCGGCGGAGGCTGACCGAGGCCGAGTGTTTGCCCGAGCGGTTGCTATGCAGGCTCTGCTACGAAAAATTGATCCCACCTCGGACTGGCAATGCAAATTCAAAGCGGTGATGGCGACCGTTCCCGTTGCGGCACTAGCGAAAGCAGGTTTGACCACCTCCGTTCTCGGCATTGTCCCGGGTTGGGAAGCTCATCCCTTCTGGAAATGAGGTCGCGTACCAAAGGCCTCAACAGGGGCCTTGTGTACTCGTTTTAAGCTTCCTACTACAGGGTACATTTCGATTTAGGTATATGTTTAGGTATACAGCTATGGCCAGGGCTCGTTATCAGTGCCGCTTTTATTGGTCTTTAGGTGCTTGATTCGACTCCTGTCTCCGGCACCAGTAAATTCAAGGGTTACAGACGTTTTCCTGTGATCAATATGTCGCTCGTGACAGCAGGGTGACAGCAAAAAGCCCCGCATACCTCATTGGATGCGGGGCTTTTTCGTTTAAACGGATATACCTCAAATGGCAAAGCACGATAGGTTCACTGAGCACTTCTATCAGACCGCTGAGGAGCTCTGGCAAGCGCTTTCACCCACACATGATTTCAAAAAGGGTCATGAGGACTTTGTGTACCGAGGGCAGGCTGATGCCAGGTGGGAATTGCTTCCAACCATCTTACGCCCGCGTAACGTGCCGCCGATTGTATCGTACACAGAGATGGTTGACGCCTCAGACATGGTTTTTTACGAGCTAGCGATTCTCCAACGATTCGCTAAGCACTGTGACGATGTGGGTATTCCCATCCCCAACGATTCCCAGACCTTTAGAAAGACCATCCTAGACACCCAAACCGCAGACCGTTTCTACAAAGATCCTTCACTATGGCCTAATCCTGAGATCTTAGATTTCATGGCCATGGCGCAGCATCACGGGGTGCCGACACGATTGCTTGATTGGACGACTAGATCATTCACTGCTGCCTATTTTGCGGCCAGCAGTGCCATCGCTCGTTTCAGTGAGTGGGGGGCAGACGATAGGCTGGTTATCTGGGCTATGGATCGTGTAGGGATCAATCTGCATAGCCGGATTGTGCTTCATCATGCTCCCGGAGCAGTCAGCAGGCACCTCGCCGCTCAAGGCGGGCTTTTCACGGTTCATCCTCACACATGCGTGGAGGGTGGAAGCTTCGTCATTGAGGGCCTGGAAACACTACTGGAGGACATTGATAGCACACCGTTCCTCAAGCTCACATTACCGGTGTATGAAGCAGCGCGCCTGCTTCATCTCTGCTCTCGCGCTGGATTCAATGCCGCCACTATCTATCCAACGGCAGACGGAGCGGGCCGTGCGGTTCTGGATGACATGAATACTGAAGGGGCGCGGACAAGATGGAACATCGATTCCATTAGAGTTCGCTAGGAAGTGATGTCTCGGATTCGCATGACGGTGGTGGTTGAGCAGTTTGCATGCCTAGCGATGGCGCGAATTCCTAAGCCGGCTGCCAACAGTTCCCTCACCCGGCTGTGTAGCTCTTCATTCATTGGTCTGCCTTGATACTTTCCGGCTGCCTTTGCCTTGTGTATGCCCTGAGCCTGTCGCTCACGCCTCTGTTCGTAGTCCTTCCTCGCAATCGCTGCCATCATTTCCACCAGCATCGAGTTGATGGCAGCCAGCATTCGGTCAGTAAACTCATCGCCCTTTGTGTCCCGCATCCCTTGGTGACTTGTAGGCAGATCAAGCGCCACGATGCGCAGGCCTTTGGCATCAATTGCAGCTTTAAGCTTGGCCCAGTCTCCGGAGGGTAGGCGAGATAGACGGTCGATAGATTCGACCAGTAGCACATCACCAGCGCGGGAGTCATTGAGCAGTCTAAGCAGCTCGGGTCTTTCCGAGGAAGCGCCGCTAGCGTTCTCCAGATACTCGCAGGCGATAACCTTCTCTTGGTCATGAGCGAACTTTTCCAGAGACGCTCGGGCACGGCTAGCATCTTGCTCGTCAGTGGATGCTCGGAGGTATGCGCGGATGAACATTGTGCTGTCCGTATCAGTTAGGGTATACCAAAAAGGAACACAGCGGCTGAAGATTTGCATCTCTAAAAAAAAGCTCTTAAATCTCTATTGGATTTCTACAGAGTTGATGTAGTCTTGAATGATCAAGCTATCATCCGAAGGATCTCACCCATGACCAATATTGCCGAAAAAGTCGATAGCCCCTCTTGCCTAGCAGTTTTCACTTGCCGGGGACTTCAGCGTATTCTGCGAGAAGGAGGCAGCCAAGCATGGCGCCTATCGACCAGCAATGCATCGAAGATACGCTACATCGTATGCGTTCAGAATCGTAACCTTGAGTGGGGGAATGCGTCCCACCCACACGGCACGGCATTTTTGGTAGGAAAGATTTCAGGAGTTGAATCTCTAAAGGAGGACTCCAAGGGCGACGTTAGAAAGATCGTAAAGATTAGTGAGTATGCCGAGATTGACGTGCCCGACTGCTGGGATGGTGGTAGGAATCCGATTGCATACATGAAGCTAAGTGATTTTGGCCTGAAACTCGATGAGTTGGATTTCAAGCCAGTCCCAGTTCTAACAGAGGCACATCGAATAGGTGACAACGCTCCGATTGCCGAAGATGAATTGCCCGAGGACCAAGTAGGGCTAACCATCGAGCAAGCTAAAAGGGGGCTTGCAATCAGCTTGGGAATCAGAGCTGAACAAATAGAAATTTTAATTCGAGCCTGATGACTTAGCTTAACTACTACCAGAGCGATAAAAAGCCACCGTGCGGTGGCTTTTTTATGCCAGCTATCAGCTCAGAAATATACCGCTGATTCAGTTCAATTGTAAGCGATCCATGAACCCCACCTACCGAGAATAGGAAGTCGCAGTTATCGTGGCATCTCCGGCGAGCAGTTCCACGGCAGTAGCGCTTCATAGTCTGCTACAGACTGCGCGTGGGGCAGTCGCTCCAGTACGTGGCGTAGCCACGTATAAGGCTCTTAGCCGTTGATCTTTGCAGTCTCGACCAAGCTGTAGATCTGGGCACTGGCCGTGGCGCCCTTGGGCGTGTCGCTGAACAGCCAGGCCTTGCGACCGATGACAAACGGCTTGAGCGAGCGCTCAGCCAGATTGTTGTCGATTGGTAGATAACCAGCCTCGACGTAACGCACCAACCGGCTCCAGTTATTCGCCAGATAATTCACGGCCTTGCCCAGCACGCTTTGCGGCGTCACTTGGGATTGGGCCTTGTCCAACCAACTTTTCAACTGGGTCAGGACTAGCAGGCTTTGCGCCTGTCGCGCTACATAACGCTGCTCGTCACTGGCGTCTTTCAGTTCGCACTCGATGCCATACAGCTTGTTGATCATTGCCAGTGCGACATCGGCCCGTCCGGTTTTGCCTTTAGGCTGCACTTTCTGAGCGTCGACGAATTTGCGCCGGGCATGCGCCATGCACGCCAACCGTTCGACGCCAGGCTGCAGCGCCAACGCGTTATAGCCGGCGTAATCGTCCGTCATGACATACCCGCGATAACTTTCCAGCAGGCGCAACGGCACTTCCTGCGCCCGACTGGAGCTGTAGTCGAACAGCACGATTTTTCGGTCAGGCGGTCCGCTGACTTGCACCCACATCCAGGATTGGCTGGTCGGGTCTCGATCCGGTTCTTTCAGGACCTGGACACGGGTTTCATCGCAATGGATGACCGGACTTTCCAGTAATCGCTCACGCATCAAATTCAGCAGCGGCTGGACATGTTCGCTGCATTGGATGATCCAGCGCGCCAGTGTCTGACGTGGAATGTCGATCCCGTGCCGGCTCAGGACACTTTCAAAACGGTGCAGCGGCAAGCCATCGACATACTTGGTGGTCAGCAACATCGCCAACACGCTCGGGCTGGCCATGCTCTTCTCGATCAGTTGAGCCGGTTTGTCTGCCGTGATCGGGGCAACTTCACATCCCCGGCAGCCGTAGACCTTACGGACATGTTTGAGCACGCGGATCTGCATCGGCACGATATCCAGCTGCTCGCTGATTTCCTCACCGATCTCATGCTTGCGGCAACCGCATGCACAGGTCAGTTCGTGTTCAGGCAGTTCGTGGATGACTTCGATACGCGGCAGATCAGCCGAGAGTGGCTTGCGTTTTCCCCGGCGTGGCGCTGGTGTGACGAGTTCTTCATCCGGCGTCTCCACCGTCAACAGAGGCTCGCTCTCTGCCTCGTTGAACATCGCCAGTTGCGGCGTGTTGGGGTCGATGGCCTGCTCGGACTTGCGGCCGAAAAGACGATCACGCAGCAACTTGATCTGTTCTTTCAGATCAACGATGTGGGTGGCGTAGGCTTCTTTGACTTCCTGCTCACGCGAGCGTGCTGCGTAAGCCTCAAGGAGCACTTGCTTGAGCAGGACAGGGTCATCGGGAAGGTCATCGGGCATGGAATTCATGCCGAGGATTATACCGATTCAGGCAACGAAACGAGGGGTCAAAACCTGATGCGGACGGTTGCGCCAGAGGTCGAAGCCGTCGAGTAGCCAGTTCAACTCCTGAACAGTCAGGACAATGGCTTCGTCAGTAATGTCGGGCGAGGTTTTGAAGCGTTCGGATTCCAGGCGCTTGAGCCAGAGACAGAAACCGTTGCGCTCCCAATAGAGGATCTTCACGCGATTGCGCGGTTTGTTGAGGAACACGAAAAGAACCGGGTCGAACACGGCCACCTTGATATCCAGTTCAACCAAGGCTGCGAGGCCATCGATGGATTTTCGAAAGTCGACGGGCTTGGGGTAGAGATAGACTTTTTCGACTTTGGCGTCGGGGCGCATCATCGTCGGCAGGCTCCAGAAAGAAATCGGGAGCACAGCATCGGGGATCAGGTAAGCGCTTTGAATGTGGGGTTCATGGAGCGCTTACTTTTTTTTGTATAGGCACCGGAGTGATTTCGGTGCTTTTTCACAAGCTAGGTGTAACGGAGCCTAGGGTTTACAAAATACCCTCGACAATCTCACCATCGCATAACCGGCAAAGTATTTTGCGAATCAGTTCGGCCCTGGTATGAATAAACCCATCGTAGTCGTTAGCTATCAGCTGGGCTACGGGGATCAAATGCGACTCAAGACGTCTAGCGATCTCTGGCTGTCCCAACGAACTTGCTTCCATTCTTTCTGCCACGTATGCTGATGGCATTTTAGCGGAAATATTTCGGTTCGTTTTCCAAGATATCAGGGCGCAGTTGAGCGCTCGATTGATTTCATGCTCTTTGACTCCAAGTTCTTTGAGCCAGGCATGAGGGAAAACGTGGTGGTATTCTCGTGTTTGAATACTCTCGAAAGAGGCTGGCGCCCCATCAGCAAAATCAAAGCCACCTGATTTCAGGCTAATTGCAAGTATCGCTCGGGCAAGCCTATCTTTGCGGTATGGCCAATTCGCAGATTTAAGCTCTTCAATGGTAGCGAGAGGATAGAGGTTGATGTCGAAGATTTCTGGATGTGCGTCTTCTCCTTTGATCATCTTAGCCAGCTCTCGGTAATCAGAAAAGGCTCTGCTGTTCGTCGTTCTGTCATAGCGATCCGTGAAGAAAGCTCTCCAGATATAGCGCCTCAGGACGGAGCGTGTTTCACCTTCTTTGTCCAGGCCTTCCTCCGCGATACCCCAAAGCGCTGCGAGAACATATATGACAACATCTGTTGGCAGGCGGCGTGAGTCGAGTAGCTTCTCGTCGGTGAGAAATGAGAGAGCCTTTTTTATACCATGCTTTATAGTTGGCCAATGACTATCAAACTCACTTGAAAAGTCGGGTAACAGGTAGGTTCCTTTCGACGGGAGACGCGATGATAGTAACGCCGCTACTGCAAGGACGATATCTTCTGGGCTGTTATATCGAAGAATGCTAGGAGCTTCCTGTTTGAGCTCTTCGATGTAGCCATGGAGCGATTTTCCAGAGGCTGCTTCTATCTGCGCGACCACGATGTCGAAAGGCGATAGCGGAGATGATGAAGTATTCATTTTTATAAATACATCAAGGGCGACTTCTGGTTGAGTTGTGGTCGGAAGAGAAAGGAATGGAATGTTGAATATGGCAAATTTGTTTCGAAGCCTATTGCCCGTTTCGATTAGGTCCAACAATACATCGGTGTCTCCTCTTGAAGCATCCTTGGCCCAGGACTTGAAATTGTTCTCTGCCTCACTGTCAGGTCGTAACAGCGCGGCTGGCACATATTTTCTAGACCACAATTCGACTGGTGAATTTGCCCATAAGGGGTATCGCTCATTGTTTTTGGTGTATCTTGTTATGGAGGTTGCGAAGTAGGGTAGCTCTAAGTCCTCTTCGGGCTCAATTTTGATTAGGTATGTTCTGTCCTCATAAGTGTCGTTAAGAGATCGCCAAAATGCGGTGAGGCGCTGCTGTCCATCCAGTAAGTGTTCTATGATTTTGTCGCCAGAGTGTGGCGCTGTCGCGATTGGGCGCGAAAGAAATGGTTCCTTCTCCCCTACATCTAGTGTCAGTACTGCACCTGCTGGAAGCTCTTTGAGTACCGTATTCAACAAGGACTCAATTTGGTAGTTGCTCCAGGCTTCATATCTTTGAAATCTGGGAAGAACTACTTGTCGAGTGCGGATCTTTGTAAGCCAATCGGGGAGAGTTCGATTTCGTGCTTCCACTCTAAATACTCCATGTACTAAGTGTGACTGAATTGGATGAGGCAGAATGAGGTGTGACGGGAGCTTAAGTGTGCTGCATCCGCCATGCGCCCGCAATCGTTAGCCTCTCTCGGCGGGCATGGGCTTACCCCCAAGGAAATGGATGATGATTGTTGGACAGTCGGAGCGGCATCGTTTCTGCCGGAGTCGGGGGAGTTGGAGTGGCTCAGGCGGGGCTGGGAAAATGGACGCATGGTGGTGGTAATCCTGTGGTGGATCACTACGTCGACACGGCCGTAGCCCGCAAAAAACTGCTCTTTATTTACTTTGGCGTCGCTGATGCTGCCTTCGTAGTCGAAGCCCATTGTCGCCAGGAACAGTTCGAGAAAGCGTTCACCCTGACCGTGGCGGCCCTTGGGGTTCAAGAGTTCTGCAATCATCGCAGAATGGGTATTGACCTCGGCCCGCTCGATTCGGGTGATGGAGAAGATATTGAAAAGCTCACCGCTTGCTGCGAGCTTGGCTTCTGTCTCCCTCACCAGGCTGCCTGCCTGATTCAACAACAATTGCGCTTTGTCCATGCTCATTATTTGTCCAGAATCAGATTCAGCATTGTCCCGTGGTTCGGGTTCGAGTTAGATATCAACGGCGTGCTGTAGCGATCAGAAATTCGCACACCAACCATCACGTTGGATCGTACTCGGGGCCGATGATAGAGGCCGCGAGCTACGTATTCATTGATCCAGACGGTCACCGATTCGCGCTTTCCTAGATCAGATGTAATCGGCTTGCCTGCTCTACAGCTAACAGGGCGCGATGCCAGGCCTCTTTCGACGTGATACGCGCTCTCTCGTAACGTCCGCCCCAGCAGGCATCACCGTACTAATCACCTGAAAGTCCAATCTCGCCCCAACACCACCTCACAAAACGCCCCCTCAAGCGTCGTATTGTGATGCACCACAATCTGCTCAGCGCTCAGCGCTCAGCGCCCAGCGGGCTGCGCGCAATTGGCACGCAGCTTGGAGACTTCTTTACAACCCCGGCCTCCTGTACAAAATGGCGGGTTGAAAAGGAGTCCCCATGAAACGCGTCATGATCGTTGGTCAACCGGGCGCCGGCAAGAGTACGCTGGCTCGCCACCTGGGCGAGCGAACCGGCTTGCCGGTCGTGCATATCGATACCATTCACTGGCTACCCGGCTGGGTCGAGCGCAGCCGGGACGAAAAGACCCGCCTGTGCCATGAAGTGGAGGCGCGCGAACGGTGGATCTTCGAGGGCGGGCATTCGGCGACCTGGGACAACCGTCTTGCCAGGGCCGAAATGCTTATCTGGATTGACCGTTCCCTGACGGTCCGATTGTGGCGTGTGCTGGTCAGAACCCTGACCCAGTTGGGCCGCACACGCCCGGACCTGCCAGATGACTGCCCCGAGTCGCTGCGCAATTTGCCTGGCTTCATCCGGTTCATCTGGTCCACGCGGCATTCTTCACAGGACAAGATCAAGCACCTGACGGCGACGGCGCCTGCGGGGTGCCGGGTCGTGCACCTGCGCTCCAACCGGCAGACGCGTCAGTTTCTGGCGTCGATCGATTCGCAGCCCTGAGGTATGTGACGCTTGTCGGCCATGGCGTTAGCGGCGTTTGGCCTGGTCCAGCAGCAGGGGTGCATCCTGGTCACCGAACATCCCTTCGACGCACGCCTTGAACTGGCCGAGCGTGAAGGGCTTGGGCAGCAAGCGCGAATGTGGTTGCTGCTCGGTAAGGCTGGCCGGCGCCTCGATCAACCCTGAAATGAACAGCACCCGCACTGCCGGCACAAGCGCCCGCACCCCTTGGGCGATGTTGTCTCCCGTCAGGCCGCCGGGCAGGACCAGGTCGGTCACCACAAGCTGCAGGTCTTGGCACTGTTCGATCAGGTGCAGCGCGTCGGCAGGATGGGTGACTTCGATCACCTCGAAACCGAGCTCCTGCAACGCTTCGCCGACCAGCTCCCGGATCGCGCCCTCGTCCTCGATCACCAGTGCACTGCCGCGGTTGTCAATACGGGCTGCCAGGGTGGCGTGCGTGATCGGTGTGACGCTGGACGGGGCCGGCTCAAGGTGGACGGGCAACAGCAGACTGACCGTGGTGCCGCTGCCCATGACCGATTCGATCACTGCCGTGCCGCCCGCCTGGCGAGCGAAGTCCTTGACCATCGAAAGCCCCAGACCCGTGCCCGACCCCAGCGGCTTGGTGGTGAAGAACGGTTCGAAGGCCCGCTCGGCAATGCTGGCCGGCATCCCCAGGCCTGTATCGGTGACGCTTACCTGAATGTATTCACCAGCGCGTAGCCCAAGCTGCTCCAACTCAGCCGGGCTGCGGGTGACCTTGCTGATCCGCACCTGCAAACGGCCCCCTTGGGGCATGGCGTCACGTGCGTTGATGCACAAGTTGAGCAGCGCATTTTCCAGTTGGTGGGCGTCGCAGTAGCACAAGGCTGGCGAAGGCAATGGGGTGAATTGAAACTCGATCTTGGGTGTAAGGGTTCTGGCCAGCAGCTCTTTCATGTCGTCCACCAGCAGCACCACATCGACCGTGGTGCTGGCCAGTGGTTGCTGCCTGGCGAAGGTCAGCAGGCGGTGGGTGAGGGTGCTGGCCTTGCGAGTGGCAGCTCTGGCCAACGCCAGGTAACGGCCCAGTTCGTCATGCCGGCCTTGCGCCAGGCGTTGCTCGATCATGTCCTGCGTGCCGGTGATCACGGTCAGCAGGTTGTTGAAGTCATGGGCCAGGCCGCCGGTGAGCTGCCCGAGCGCTTCCATCTTCTGGCTTTGCTGCAATTGCTGGCTGACTTGCTCGAACGCCTGCTGCCGCTCGCGGTACTGGGTGACATCACGTGCCACGGCGAAGTAACGGCCCTCGAACCCGGCAATGCGCCAGTTGAGCAGCAAGGGTTGGCCATCGCTGCGCACGCTCTGGGTGTCGAGCTCGACGATGGGCTTGTGGTTGAGCTCGCGCAACGCGTTCGCCAATTGTGCGGGGGAGATGAAACTGTAGAACGTCCCAGTCTTGAGCTGTTCTTCAGTGAAGCCCGTTTCTACCTGCCACGCCGGGTTCACCGACAACACCTGGCCGTTTTCGGACAACGTGCAGATCAGGTCGGGGGACACGTTCCACAGGCTGTCGCGCTCCCCCGTTCGGTGTTGCACTTGTTGCTCGAGCGTTTCGTTGAGCTGCTCCACGGCGCTCAGGTTACGCCTGAGCGAAGCACACACCACCGCCATGGCGAAGGTCACCACGCCAAAACTCAGGCTGTTGGCCCACGTGGCCCAGTCAGCATCGAAACCCAGCGGCCCGATGAAAAAATACTGGGCGATCAGCACGGCCATGATGCACCCCAGCAGGGACGGACCTGCGCCGAACCAGAACCCGATCAGCATCAGGCCAGGAATGAAAAACAGGTAGGGGAGCGCGGCAGGCGACATCTGCGCGCGCGCCAGGGAGCACGCAGCGATGATCAACGCGGCGCCCACGTAGCGGCTGGCCGTGCTCGGTTCGGCACGTCGCAGGCGTTGCAGGATGGCGGTAATCCTTTCTTTGAACCAGGCCAAGGCTGACTCCGTAACAGGCTGAGCATCATCTACGCGATCTGCCGTGCCAAGCGCGGCTGACAGCCTTTTAGGCTAGCTGACCGCAGGCGTCCAATAGATTTTTTGGCCGACCGCCGGTGGGAGTGCTCAATTGTCGAGAGAAACCGATCACAGCTAAGCTGGCAATGTGCCTTCTGGGCTAGAATTTGCTGTTACCGCGACCGGAGCTTTCATGGACAACTTGACGACCCTTCGAGACGAGCGCTTGCGCCTGGTTGAAGTGGACCGCCTTACATCGGACCTGGCAAATGGAGAGGATCCGGTGCTCAATGGCGTCGTCAACATGCTCTGTGCGCATTTCGACGTCCCTACCGCGCTGGTCAGCATCGTCGACCGCGATTACCAGGTATTCAAGGCCAAGATCGGCATGGCCGACGATCGCACGCCGCGCGAAATGTCCATCTGCGCCCATGGCCTGCGCCAGGAAACGGTGCTCGAGATCTGCGACACGCTGCAGGACCCGCGCACGGTGGATAACCCCCTCGTGCAATCGGCCCCCCATATTCGCTACTACGCTGGCGCACCGCTGATCGTTCGGCCAGGCGTCAGCCTGGGTGGGCTGTGCATCATCGACCATGCCACGCGCCAAGCCTTGTCGGAGCGCGACCGTAATCTGCTGACCAACGCCGCCAAAGTGGTGGTGGCCCGCCTGCAGTCGATCCACCGGCAGAACTTCTACGATCCGATGACCGGGTTGCCCAATCGGCGGCGCTTCGAGACGGACTTCAAGGAAGGTGCCGTGACGGCCGGCCAGGTGGCTGTTTTCATCGAGCCGGTGTCGGCTGCGGGTATGGACCGACTGTTCAAGGCGCTGGGCATCGAGTTCTTCACCGATTTCATGCTGGCAGTCAAAGAAGTGCTGCTCACAGCACTTCCGCCCGGCTGCCGCCTTTATCGGGCCAGTACCCTGGGCTTCATGACGGTCATTGATGCATGCGATACCAGTTTTCTTGCCGGTTGGCTTCAGACGCTGGTGGCTTCGCTCGGTGGGCCACTGCGCAGCGGTCACGTACCGGTCACGCCGGATGTCGGCATCAGCGTCCTGACGCTGGGCGTGGACGCCAGCGCCTCGCCAGACATCCTGCGCCTGATGGCCAGCATGACCGACACCGCTCGCAAGAGCGATCAGCGCTGGTTGGCGTACGACCCGGTGGTGGACGCCAACCTGCGGCGCAACACCGCCATACTCAATGCCCTGGAAGCCGCACTGCTGGCACCCGACCAGTTGAGCCTGGCCTACCAGCCCAGGATCGACCTTGGCAGCAACCGCTGCGTGGCGGTCGAGGCGCTCTTGCGCTGGACGCACCCGCAACTGGGCGTGATCAGCCCGGCCGAGTTTATTCCGCTGGCGGAAACCACCGCTTCCATCCGCGGCATAACTCGCTGGGTGGTGGAACAGGTGTGCCGTCAAATTGCCCAGTGGCAGGCCAGCGACCTGATGTTGCAGGTCTCGTTGAACATCTCGGCCCTCGATCTGGGTGATGGTCAGCTGTACGAAGATGTCACGCGAGCGCTGGCCCGACACCAGGTGCACCCGAGCCTGGTGGAGCTCGAGTTCACCGAAAGCGCCCTGGTAGCCGACTTCGATGCCGTGCAGGAGCAGCTCCAGCGCTTCCGCGCCCTGGGCATTTCGATCGGCATCGACGATTTTGGCAGCGGCTACAGCAACTGGATCTACCTGCGCAAAATCCCCGCCACCAGCGTGAAGCTCGACCGTTCCCTGCTGGCCGAACTGCAGCCTGGCGGCAATGACTGGCACATCGTGCGTGGGCTGGTCAGCCTGCTGCGCGACCTGCGCTTGACGGTGGTGGCCGAGGGTGTGGAGACGGACCTGCACCATCATGTGCTACGGGGGTGGGGCTGTGATCAAGGGCAAGGCTATTATTACGCAAGGCCCCTCCCGGCAGATGACCTGGCAGCATGGGTGCGTCAGCCGCGGCAAGCCTGACGTTAGGTGAAGCAGCACTCGGTGTGCGCTGCCTGTCAGCGCCTGTTCAATCCCAACAGTTGTCATCCGCAATGACGAGGATCGCCATGTTCAACAAAGCGCTTAGGGATGAGGTCGAGGCACTCAAACGGGAGCTGCATGGGCTCAGGGCTGCGCAACAGAGCAGGTCCAGCGAGATGCTTGAAATCACCGTGGACCGCGACCTGCTGATCACGGCCGTCAACCCGCGGTTTTCCAGCTTCGTGGGGATCGACGCTTCGAAGCTTGTCGGCACATCGATGGGCGCGCTCACGCCTGACTATGTGAAGGACTTGCCTTGCTACAAGGATTTCCAGACCGCGATGAGCCAGGGCACTGGGGTGAGCGACGACTACCGCTACATCGCGGCCGATGGGCGTCTGGTGTGGATGCGCGCGGCGTGGTGCCCGGTCAAGGCCCCCAGCGGCGAGGTGACCCACATGACGGCCTACGGCACCGAGGTTACCGCCGCCATCGACAAGGCCCGTGAAAACGACGAGCTGATCAAGGCGCTTTCCCGGTCCACGGCGGTGATCGAGTTCGCACTGGACGGCACCATACTCACCGCCAACCAGAACTTCCTGAATACGGTGAGCTACACGCTCCCGGAAATCGTCGGCAAGCATCACAGTATTTTCTGCGATCCGGCCTACACCCGGTCGCCGGATTATCAGCGACTGTGGGCCAGCCTCAACGACGGCCGCTTCGTCGCCGAGCGCTTTTTGCGGTTTGACAAGGGCGGCCGCGAGCTGTGGCTCGAAGCTTCCTACAATCCGGTGCGCGACACCCGCGGGCGGCTGTACAAGGTCGTGAAGTTCGCGGTGGATATCACCGCTCAGGTCGAAAGCGAGAAACAGGTCAGCTCGGCAGCGGACGTTGCCTATGAGATCTCCATGAAGACCGACAGCTCCGCCCAGCGTGGCGCGGAGGCGGTCAGGGACACGGTGGAGACCATGAACCGCATCGTCGAGCAGGTCTCGAACGTGTCCACGGGTGTCGAGGCGCTGGGGCATCAGTCGCACCTGATCACGTCCATCGTGTCGACCATCGGCGGCATCGCCCAGCAGACCAACTTGTTGGCGCTGAACGCGGCCATCGAAGCCGCGCGTGCCGGTGATCAAGGCCGGGGCTTTGCCGTGGTGGCGGACGAGGTTCGCAAGTTGGCCGGGCGAACCAGTGCCGCCACCCAGGAAATCGTCGAGGTGGTGCAGAAGAACAACGCCTTGGTGGAGGAGGCGGTACACAGCATGGGCGAGAGCAGGAAACAGGCCGAACTGGGCCTGAGCCTGGCCCAGCAGGCGGGTACCGTGATCACGGAAATCCAGTCAGGTGCGCAGGAAGTGGTCACCGCCGTGGGCCAGTTCTCTTCGAAACTGGTGGCGGAGGCGGGGCGTTAGTCCGATCCGGCAGCACGGCTGCCGATGAACGCAACGCCTGCCCCTGGCCAGGGGCAGGCGCTAGGCACCGTCAGCGCTGATAGGCCTTGCCGTAATGCCGCTCAAGGCGCGCCTGTACCAGCTCCAGCGCGATCGACAACACCCAGTAGATCACGGCAGCGGTGGTCAGCATTTCCAGGTAGCGGTAGCTCGACCGTCCGTAGGACTGGGCCAGGAACATGATTTCCCACACCCCCATCACCGAGATCAGCGACGAATCCTTGAGCATGGAGATGAACTGGTTGGCGGTTGGCGGGATGATCACCCGCATGGCCTGCGGCAGTACGATGTGGCAGAAAATCTGCGGCGGGCGCATGCCCAGCGCCAGCGCCGCTTCGCGTTGGCCTCGGGCAACACCCAGGATGCCCGCGCGGAAGATTTCACTGAGGTAAGCGCCGTAGTTCAGCGACAGGGCGATGATACCGGCGCTGATCGCGCCGGGCACCAGGCCTATCTGGGGCAAGCCCAGGTAGATGAGCAGAATCTGGATCAGCAGTGGTGTACCGCGGAAAAACGACGTGTAGAAACTGGCAACACCCACCAGCACCGCGCTGCCGGACAAGCGTGCCAGCGCGGCGGCAAAGCCCAATGCCACCGACACCACCATCGAGCATATGCACAAGAACAGCGTCAGCGCTGCGCCCTGCAGAAAACCGTTGGGCCCCAGTTTGAAACCGGCCAGGTTGGGAAACTTCTCCAGGATGATCGAGAACTTGAGGTCGAAGCTCAGGAAGAACCCGACGAACAGGGCGAACATCACCAGCCAGGTGAGCATCAACCGTGTGCGAAAGCCCAGCAGGCGTGTGCCCGTGGTACAGGCCACGGGCTTGGGGGACGGCGGAAACGTGCTCATTTGCTGATATCGGCGCCGATCCACTTCTGCGACAGCTTGCTCAGGGTGCCGTCTGCCTTGAGCTCGGCGAACACCTGGCGAACCTTCGCATCCCACTCTGGGTCGCCCTTCTCGATGGCGACCGAGTTGGGTTCTTCATACAACGGCGCACCGGCGAGCTTGAAACGCTTGTCCTGGTCCAGGCGCGGCTTGGCCGTGACCAGGTTGGTCAGGATTGCATCCAGGCGCACGCCCGCGCCCAGCCCTAGGTCCTGGAACGCCACATTGTCGGTGTCATACGGGGCGATCTGCACGAAGTCGAAGGGGTAGTCGAGGGTTCGGCCCTCGTCACCCTCGATGACCAGATTCTTGTTCAGGTAGCTTTCGTAGCTCGACGCGCTGGTCAGGCCGACCTTGCGCCCGTCCAGATCTTTTGCACCGTGGATGCGGTCATCCTTGGCATTGACCACGATGACCGCCGGGGAGGCGTAGTACTCCACAGGGAAGTCGAACACCTGGGCGCGGGCCTTGCTGGGGGTCATCGAGCAAATGCAGATGTCGTAGCGCCCACTCCAGCGACCGGCGGCGATCACATCCCAGGAAGGCGTCTCCAGGCGCAATTTCACACCCAGCTTGTCCGCCACTGCCTTGGCCACATCCACGTCGAAGCCGTCGAGCTGGTTCTGGTCATTGAGAAAAGAGAACGGGGGATAGCTCTCCATCAGCACATTGACCAGTTCCTTGCGTGATTCGACCCGCTCCAGCGTGGCGCCGGCAAAGGCCTGGGTGGCGGTCGCAAGCAGCGCAAGGCTTGCACCGAGCAATGTGGAAAAACGCATGTTCATACCTGAAATGTTGGCCAAATGAGTATTAGGGTATTAAATAGTTATATATCTAACCCACATAATGAATTTTATTCATAAGCACCTTCAGAGTAGTTATATGACAGAGCGAGCGATGGTGATTCTCGACGGTGGCATGGGCCGCGAACTGCAGCGCAGCGGTGCGCCGTTCCGCCAGCCAGAATGGTCTGCACTGGCGTTGACCGAGGCGCCGGAAGCGGTGGTGGGGGTGCATGCGGCGTTCATTGCCGCAGGTGCTCAGGTCATTACCAGCAACAGCTATGCGGTCGTCCCCTTCCACATTGGTGAAGCGCGCTTTGCCGAAGAAGGCCGGCAGTTGGCCAATGTTGCCGGTCAATTGGCCCGCCACGCAGCCGATACCGGCCCGCACCCGGTGAGGGTGGCCGGTTCGCTGCCGCCGTTGTTCGGGTCCTATCGTCCCGACCTGTTCCAGCCTGAGCGCGTCGAGGAAGTCCTGCGGCCGCTGCTTGAGGGCCTGGCGCCACACGTTGACCTGTGGCTTGCCGAAACCCAGAGCGCGATCGCTGAAGTCCGCGCCATACGTGCCCACCTGCCCGAGGACGGTCGCCCGTTCTGGGTGTCCTTCACCTTGCAGGATGAAGACGTCGATACGGTGCCGCGCCTGCGCTCCGGTGAGCCGGTGGCCGATGCCGTGCAGGCGGTGATCGAACTGGGCGCAGCAGCGGTGCTGTTCAACTGCAGCCAGCCGGAAGTGATCGGCGCGGCCATCGATGTCGCCCGTTCGGTCATCGATCAGCAAGGTGGCGAAGTCGCCATCGGTGCCTATGCCAACGCCTTCCCACCCCAGCCCAAGGAAGCCACCGCCAACGACGGGCTGGACGAACTGCGCGAAGACCTGGACCCACCGGGCTACCTGGCCTGGGCAAAAGACTGGCGCGCACGCGGCGCCAGCATGGTGGGTGGCTGCTGCGGCATTGGCCCTGAGCACATTGCCGAGCTCAAACAGCGCCTCGGCTGACGGGTTCAAGGGCATCTGAAAAGCAAGCGAAGCGTTTAAGTTTGGGAAATGCTGGAACTGACGGTAAGGTTTCAGCATCTTCCATTCATCATGCGCCACGGGCAGTCGTGTTCTGACTGCCCAACCATGGAGCGCAGCGCTGAACGTCAGAAGGAGCAATGCCTATGCCTGAAGAACAACAACGCAGGAGCACCATCAACCCACCTGTCTTTTTCACCAGTGCGATACTGGTGCTGTTGCTGGTTTTATACGCCACCCTTTTCCAGGAGCATGCCCAAAGCGTCTTCGAGCATGTTCAGCAATGGATCGTCACCAATGCGGCCTGGTTCTACATTCTTACCGTTGCGCTGGTGCTGATCAGCGTCGTCTTCCTGGCCGTCAGCCGCTACGGCGATATCAAGCTGGGCCCGGACCACAGCGAGCCCGATTACCCCAACAAGAGCTGGTTCGCCATGCTGTTCTCGGCGGGCATGGGCATTGGTCTGATGTTCTTCGGCGTGGCCGAGCCTGTGATGCACTTCATCAACCCGCCTGTGGGTGACCCCAATACGGTGGCTGCGGCCCGCGAAGCGATGAACATCACATTCTTCCACTGGGGCCTGCATGCCTGGGCGATCTACGCCATCGTGGCGCTGATCCTGGCCTACTTCAGTTTTCGCAACGGGCTGCCGCTTACCTTGCGCTCGGCGCTGTACCCGCTGATCGGGGAGCGTATCTACGGGCCCATTGGCCATGCGGTTGATATCTTCGCCATCCTGGGCACCGTGTTCGGCGTGGCGACCTCGCTTGGGTACGGCGTGCTGCAGATCAATAGCGGCTTGCATCAGCTGTTCGGTCTTCCGATCAGCACCACGATCCAGGTCATCCTGATCGCCGTCACCTGTGCGCTGGCCACGCTGTCGGTAGCCAGCGGCCTGGACAAGGGTATCCGGATTCTTTCGGAGCTCAACCTGGGCCTTGCTGTGGTACTGATGCTCTTCGTCCTGGCAGTCGGGCCTACGGTCTTCCTGCTCCAGGCCTATGTGCAGAACACAGGTGCGTACCTGTCCGATATCGTCAACAAGACGTTCAACCTGTTCGCCTATGAACCCACCGACTGGATTGGTGGCTGGACCTTGCTCTACTGGGGCTGGTGGTTGTCCTGGTCGCCCTTCGTCGGGCTGTTCATTGCACGGATTTCCCGTGGCCGCACCATTCGCGAGTTCGTCTGTGGCGTGCTGTTCGTACCGGCAGGTTTCACCTTGCTGTGGATGACTGTATTTGGCGATTCGGCCATTCACATGATCCTGCACGGGGGTATCAAAGACCTGGCCACGGTGGTCGATCAGGACAGTTCGTTAGCCTTGTTCGCGTTTCTCGAGCATTTCCCCTGGTCCACAGCCATTTCGATGCTGGCGGTGCTGATGGTCGTCGTGTTCTTCGTCACCTCAGCCGACTCGGGCGCCTTGGTGGTGGACATGCTGGCTTCGTCCGGCAGGGGACATTCACCGCTCTGGCAACGTGTGTTCTGGTCGGTCAGCATGGGCGCAGTGGCCATTGCCCTGCTGTTGGCCAACGGTTTGAAGGCCTTGCAGGCCGCCACCATCGCCAGTGCGCTGCCGTTCGCGATCATTCTGCTGTTTTCCATCTGGGGGCTGTTCAAAGCACTGGGGCTGGACGCCACGCGGCGTGGTCTGCGAACCCAGGCGTTGCCGGGCCAGCGGCAGGGCCGTCAGAACCACGGCGGCTGGCAGCGTCGGTTGCGCAATATCGCGATGATGCCGCGCAGGGCTCATGTCACTCGCTTCATTGGCGAGGTGGTCAAGCCCGCGTGCGAGGAAGTGGCACAGGAGCTGCGCAAACAAGGCTACGAAGTGACGGTGGATGAGCGCGAAGACGGCCGCATCACGCTGGAGCTTTCCCATGCCGGTGAGGGCCGCTTCAAATACGAGGTTCGCCCCCGCGCCTTCAATACGCCAAGCTTCGTCATGCGCGATGCCGATGATAACAGCGATGCACGCAAGTACTTCCGTGCCGAGGTGTACCTGCGCGAAGGCGGACAGGACTACGACGTCATGGGCTGGAGCCGTGAAGATGTGATCGGCGACATCCTCGACCAGTACGAGCGCCACCTGCACTACCTGCACGTGGTCAGCTGAACCCGCCTACGTGCGGGCGACCACTGGAAACGCCCGCACGTACACCAGCTCGCAGATCAGCTCGACCACTGTCTGCGTGATCACCGCCGCCGCTGCCAGCGTTCGTATCTGCTCTGGCAAGGCGAGCGCCAACGGCAACACCACCAACGAATTGCGCGTCGAGGCACTGAACATCACGGCGCGCGTTTGTTGTACAGGCAAGCCCATCAGCCGTGCCGTCGCCCAGCCAATCACCGGTGCCAAAAGCGCAAAGCCCAGAAACACCGGCACCACGGGCAGCAGTTGATCCAGCGCCTGCAACACGATGCCGATCTGCGAAGCGATCACCACGAACAACACGAGTGCCATCGCCGGCACCGGCATCCAGGCCCAGGCGTCGTTCCAGCGGCTGACCCGCTTTGATTTGGCCACGTGTGCACTGGTCAGCACCGCCAAGGCCAACGGCACGACGATCATCAGCACGAACGCCTGCACGAAAGGCCCGAGCGCCAGGCTTATGTGGTCGCCGTCTTCAAGCATGAGCGCCAGGTAAAGCGGCAGCAGCACCAGCTGTAGCAGCAACAGCACGGGTGTGGCGGCCAGCATGAGCCGTGCATCGCCCTTGCCCATGTGCGTGAACACCACCACGTAGTCGATACAGGGCGCCAGCAGGACCAGCAGGGTGCCGATCAGCAAGGCCGGGTGGCCTGTCAGCCCACGGGTCAACGCCCACGCCAGGACGGGCACCAGCACGAAGTTAGCCAGGAGCAAGGCAGTCATGAACCGCCGATTGGCCAGGCTCGCGCGCAGGTGCAGAAAGGGTATCTGCAGGAACATGGCGTACATCAGCACGGCGATGGCTGGCGTGATCAGTGCTTCCAGGACAGAGGCACAGGCATCGGCTACAAGGCCGAAGGCGATGGCTGCCAGCACGGTGGCGAAATAAAGGGGTGTCTGCCGGGTTTCGAGTTGGTCTCTGGTCAAGAACGTACCTGTTTGGAAAAGGCGCAGCGCTGCAGTGCGATGCGGCATTCGTCTACTGCCTTGTTAGCATCGCAGTCAGGGTCGAGCAGTGGTCTGAACGCTACGTTGCAATTGTTCCCGGCCCATGCACCAGTAAGCGTACAGACAAAGAGTGCGCTTTGTGATTCATCGCCGACGTTCAGGGACGAGCCCAGAGGCTATGCCGATGTGCGCTAGGGGACTAACCGGAATGGGTCCAAACGCAGGATACAAAAAAGCCCGGCACCTAGCTGTAATGCTTTTACTTGAAATTCTTGGGGCCGCTGTGCGGCCCATCGCGGCACAAGGCCGCTCAAGTACCTAACCGGTCAGCTCAGTGGTCACACGGTCAGTGTAGGAGCGGCCTTGCGCCGCGATGGGCCGCACAGCGGCCCCAACGATCTTAAGTGAACAGCATTACGGCACCTGGCCGGGCTTTCCAGTTAGCGATCAGCGATCAGTTGCCGTACACCGGCAGCTTTTTGCAGATGGCTTTGACCTTCTCGCGCACGGCGTCGATCACCGCTTCGTTGTTCAGGTCGGCGAGGATGTCGCAGATCCAGCCAGCCAGCTCACGGCACTCGGCTTCCTTGAAACCGCGAGTGGTCACGGCCGGGGTGCCGAAACGCAGGCCCGAGGTGACGAACGGGGAGCGTGGGTCGTTCGGCACCGAGTTCTTGTTGACGGTGATGAACGCCTTGCCCAAGGCCGCGTCAGCGTCCTTGCCCGAGATGTCCTGCTTGATCAGCGACAGCAGGAACAGGTGGTTTTCGGTACCACCGGATACCACGTCGAAGCCACGCTCGATAAAGACGCTGGCCATGGCCTGGGCGTTTTTCACCACTTGCTGCTGATAGGCCTTGAACTCTGGCTGCAAAGCTTCCTTGAAGCAGATGGCCTTGGCTGCAATCACGTGCTCCAGCGGGCCACCCTGGGCGCCTGGGAAGACCGCGGAATTGAGCTTTTTCTCGATCTCTTCGTTCTTGCGAGCCAGGATCAGGCCGCCGCGCGGGCCGCGCAGGGTCTTGTGCGTGGTGGTGGTGACGACGTCGGCGAAGGGCACCGGGTTAGGGTAGACGCCGGCGGCGACCAGGCCCGCCACGTGCGCCATGTCGACGAACAGGTAGGCACCGACCTTGTCGGCGATGGCGCGGAAGCGGGCGAAGTCCAGTACCTGGGAGTACGCCGAGAAACCGGCAACGATCATCTTCGGCTTGTGCTCGACCGCCAGGCGCTCGACTTCGTCGTAGTCGATCAGGCCATTGCCGTCGATGCCGTACTGTACGGCGTTGTACAGCTTGCCCGACGAGCTGACCGAAGCACCGTGGGTCAGGTGACCACCATGGGCCAGGCTCATGCCCAGGATGGTGTCACCGGCCGACAGCAGGGCCAGGTAGACAGCGGCGTTGGCCTGGGAGCCAGCGTGCGGCTGGACGTTGGCGTAGTCGGCACCGAACAGTTGCTTGGCGCGGTCGATGGCCAGTTGCTCGACCACGTCGACGTATTCGCAGCCACCATAGTAGCGCTTGCCTGGATAGCCTTCGGCGTACTTGTTGGTCAGTACCGAACCCTGGGCTTCCATGACGGCCGGGCTGGTGTAGTTTTCCGAGGCGATCAGCTCGATATGCTCTTCCTGGCGCAGGGCTTCTTGCTGCATGGCTTCGAAGAGCTCGGCGTCGTACTTGGCAATGGTCAAATCACGGCTGAACATGGCGGTCCTCAAGGATCGGGGGTGAAGTGGGTGGGCATTCTACCCCATTGACCCGCCGCTGGCATATGAAGTGGCATCAAGTCGCGGACCAGTGGGGCTCATGTTGCATCCCGCGCCGTTGCTGGGCTGGGCGGGCATTCGAGTTGACTTTCAGGTCCGGTTTTTGGCGTTGCCTGCGTGTGGTGCGCGACCAGACGTGAGAGGCCTCGCTGCCGTTTCAACCGCAGCGCGAAGGCAGAGTCAAGGGCGGCTCAATTGAACATGAACAACGTCTCATTGGCGAACTGTGCCTCGAACTGATGCGCCGGCATCGGTCGTCCGAACAGGTAGCCCTGTACTTCGTCGCAGCCGTGCTCACGCAGGAACTCAAGTTGCTCATGAGTCTCGACGCCTTCGGCGATGACCGCCAGGTTCAAGCTGTGGGCCATGGCGATGATCGCCCTGGCGATCTGCGCATCCTGCTCACCTTCGGGCAAGCCGTCGACGAAGGTACGGTCGATCTTCAACACATCGATCGGGAACTGCTTGAGGTAGTTGAGCGAAGAATAGCCGGTCCCGAAATCGTCCACTGCAATGCTCAGGCCCAGGTTCTTGAGGCTGGCCAGAATCTGCAGCGCTTCGTTCACTTCGCGCATCAGGATGCTTTCGGTCAGCTCAAGCTCAAGGCACGCCGGTGGCAGGCCGCTTTCTTCCAGGATGTTGGCGATCCGCGTACCCAGCTGACCATCGGAAAACTGGCGCGCGGAGATGTTGACCGACACTTTCGGCACACGCACCTTGGCCTTGTGCCAGGCCTTCAGCTGACGGCTGGCTTCGCGCAGCACCCAATCACCGACGTCCACCACCAGGCCCAGTTCTTCGATGACGGGAATGAAGTCGCCCGGTGGCACCAGGCCGCGGGTGGGGTGCCGCCAGCGCAGCAGGGCCTCGGCACCGGTCAGGCGCTTGCCGTCGCCGCTGAATTGCGGCTGGTAATACAGAATGAATTCGTTCTGCTCCATGGCATGGCGCAGGTCACTTTCCAGTTCCAGACGCTCCAGGGCGCTGGCGTTCATCTCGGCCTGGTAGAACTGGAAGTTGTTTTTGCCGCGCTCTTTGGCGTGATACATGGCGGTGTCGGCGTTCTTCATCAATTGGCTCAACTCGCCGCCATCCTGCGGGCTGAGTGCGATGCCGATGCTGGCCGTGACGAAGAACTCGCGGTTCTCCAGCACGAACGGCTTGACCAGGCTGCCGAGGATGTTTTCGGCCACGTGAATGGCGCGGTTCAACGCCAGCTCGCGGGTAGGCCGGGGCTGTAGCAGCAGCGTGAATTCATCGCCGCCCATGCGCGCGACCGTATCGTCCTCGTCTACGCAAGCCAGCAAGCGCAGCGCCATGTCCTTGAGCATGCGATCGCCCGCGGCATGGCCAAGGGAGTCGTTGATAGGCTTGAAACGGTCCAGGTCCAGGAACATCAACACCACCCAGGCCTTCTGCCGCTCGGCCTGCTGCAGGGCATTGTACAGCCGGTCCTGGAACAACGTACGGTTGGGCAGGTGCGTGAGTGCGTCGTAGTAGGCCAGGCGGTGAATGCGCTGTTCGCTGGCCTTGCGCTCGCTGATGTCGGTAAAGAAGCACACGTAGCTGGCCAGGTCGCCTTCATCGTCCAGCACGGCAGTGATGCCTACCCAGGCCGGGTAGTGATCGCCATCGCGGCGCTTGAGCCACACCTCGCCCTCCCAGCTGCCACGCTGGTTGAGCTGCTTGAGGATGTAGCGCAGGTGCGCCTGCTGCTGGTCGTTCATGACCAGCATGCTCGGCAATTGGTCCAGCACCTCGCTGACCGCGTAGCCGCTGACCCGGCTGAATGCCTCGTTGGCCTGCACGATGTAGCCGGCAGGGTCGGTGATCAGTATGGCCGAGGTCGAGTGCTCGAAAACCGTCGCGGCCATGCGCAAGTCTTTCTCTGCACGGCGCTGCTGGCTGATATCGCGACCTACTCCCAGTACACCCTCGAAACGCTGGTCGTCATCCCAGACCAGTACCAGGCGCAACTCGATGGGGATCTTGCGGCCGTCGGCGCGCAGGCAGTCGAACAGGAACAGCTGGGTCGGCAACTGGCCACGCAGTTCGGCCAGTTGAGCCGGGTCGTCCATCGCCTTGCTTACCCGCTCCATCAACCCGTAGATGCCCGTGAGCTGGGCGGGGTTGGCGATGATCGAATGCCAACCGTTGGCGAAGATCCAGTCGGCGTGATAGCCCAGCACGCTTTGCACCGAGGGGCTTACGTAGTCGAGCTTGAGCTGGCTGTCGGTGGAGAAGATCACGTCACTGATGCTTTCGGCCAGCATCCGATAGCGCTGTTCGCTGTCGCGCAGCGACTGGCTCGCCTCGATCTGTACGGTCACGTCCTTGCCTACACCGATGATGCGCGTCACCCGGCCGTCGGCGTCACGAGCCAGCACTTGCTCACGTATGTCGTAGCAGCGCCAGTTGCCATCATGGTGCCGGAAACGCAGCTGGCAGTGCAGCGGCAAGTCATGGCCGTTGTCGAGCTGCTGTTGGCGCAGGTCCTGGTAATGCGCGGCGTCTTCGGGGTGCAGCAGCAGCTCCCAGAAGCGGTCGCCCATGCGGGCCAGTTCCGTGCGGTCATACCCCAGCGTCTGGCCCAGGTGGCGGTTGCTGAAGATCATCCGCTGGCTGTGGATATCCTGGACGTAGAGCTGATCCGGTACGGTACGCACCACGTCCGACCAGAACCGCTCGCGCTCAAGCAACGACAGCTCCACCTTCTTGCGGCTGGTGATGTCGCTGATGCTGAGGATCACGGCCTGGTAGTTGCGGCGCAATTGCGGCAGGCGCGCTGTGAGCCACAAGTGCAGTGCGTCGCCATGCGGAGCAGGCAGGCGCACCTCGAGCTCCAGGGACGGGCGTTGGTCGATCAAGGCCTCGAGCAGTTGCATGCCAACGCTGTCCTGGCCGTCACCGCTGTCGTCGATCAGGCGCTGCCAGGCCTGCTGGTGGTCTTCGATTTGAAGCAACTGGCGCGCTACCTGGTTGATTTCGGTGATCTTCAGTTGCGCCAGGAGCGAGCGGCGCAGGTGAGGGTCCAGCATCAGGCTGTGCTTGAGCGCGGCGCGGTTGCGCACGTGATAGCGGTCCAGTTGGCCGGGCAAACTGGACAGGTCCAGCACGCACAGGGCCACACCTGTGCCTTCGAAGATCTCCTGATAACGCCTGCGGTCTTCCTGCAAGGCCCGCTGCCGGCGGCGCATGTTGACCAGCGCCAGCACTGGGAGCAGGGCGCAGAACAGCACCAGCAGGCATTTGCCTATCAAGGCAGGCAGCAGGTCATTGCGCGCCCGGTCAGCGTCGAACAGGCCGCGCAGTTGCCAGGCACTGTTGTCGATGAACGCCAGCATGACGCTCTGCAAGGGCGCGTCGGGGCGCTCGGCGGCCAGGTCGCGTTGCAGCACCTCGCCTGTACGGCTGTTTTCCAGCAGCCATAGCAGATGGTCAGCTTCGTGCAGGTGGCCGGTAAGGGCGCGGTAATAATCAGGCGACAAGCGCAGTAGCCAATGGCCTTGGCCTGGTGATTGGCTCAGCAACAGGTACACGTTGGCGTTGCTGGGCGCATTGGTAAAGAAATACGGCCGCTCCTGGTTGAGCCTCAGCACCTCACCGATGACTGCGTGGTCGTCGCTGGCAGGTGCACTGTCGGCAACGATCTGCCCGGCATCGTCTATCCAGACCACGCTGCGCAGCGCAGGCACTCGCTCGCGCAGCGTGACCACCAGGGGCCCAGCTGCCGATGCCGCCACGGTTGGGTAGGGCTGGAGCAGGTTGATGGCCTGCTGTGCCTTGAGCGCCATGTTCAGACCCAGGTGGTCCGCCAGCTCGGTCGTGTCTTCCAGGCGCTTGTTGCGCAGTTCGGCCTGGGTCAGGCTGAACTGCGCGAACAGCTGCCATAGCAGCAGCCCGAGCAGAATCAGGGCGAGCAATGCCAGCGCACCCTTGATCGACCCGCGCAGGCTGGCAGCGGGCGCCTTGGACACGCTACGCGATGACGGCGGTGGAGTGAGTGTGATCAAGCGTCGATCCTGCGATGGGCCTGGCGATGGCAGGGAGGGGGCGGGCATGGCGTATGCTTTTTTTATGAGGTAACCGATGCGCGGTGGCGCACTATAAGCCGACCACTCGAAACCGGCTAGCATGCCTCGCATTATGGCAAAGTGCCAGTGCCATTCATGCTTCTGACCGCCCCTATTCGGCAAGCGCATGCCTGCTGTGCGAGAATACCGCCCGCTTTACATGACAATGCTTGGGAGATGTTCGGTTTTGGTTACTCATTTTTCCATCAATGGCCTCGATTCCGCCTGTGGGCGCAGCAGTCAGACCCTTGTCAGCTCTGCCGTGACCGAGGACGTGTCCTGCAAATCGTGCCAGCGCTCACTGGCCAAGCCCGAGGCAGCCACTTCTACCAAAAGCAAGGCGCCGTCGCTGGCCGAGCTGCGCAAGTCTGCCAAGGCTCCCGTCCCAGCTGCAGTGGTTGGCGCCGCCCCACATGCGCCGACGGCGGCATCGGTCACGTCCGGCACCTCTGATAACCGTGTCGGCGCTGCGCAGCCTGCGCGCTCGGGCGGGTTCTGCGTCAAGTCCGCCTGGGCGGCGCGCCTGGCCGAGCAAGGCGACCGTTGCCGACTGCCACGGGGCAAGGTGCGCCAGCGTCACGTCTGAGCAAGGGCTGCTCACCAGGCGCGGCCGCAGGGCATGATCGCTGCTGCTCGACGACCGTTCCAAGCCTGCACCGCCGGCAGATCCAGGCGTGTACAGCGCCGTGATGCCGGCGCGTTGTTGCGCTCGGCGCCTCCTATCAAATACTGCGCGTTGGCGTAGAATGGTCCACTTTGTTCAACGACACCCGACCCTGGCCGACCCGCTGGGGCGATCGTCGATGTCTTTACCTATCTGAATTAGAGGGCTTGGTTTTGGCTCAATACGTCTACACCATGCATCGGCTGAGCAAGGTCGTGCCGCCGAAGCGGGAAATCCTGAAGAACATTTCCCTGTCGTTCTTCCCTGGCGCCAAGATCGGCGTGCTGGGCCTCAACGGCGCGGGTAAATCGACGCTGCTGCGGATCATGGCGGGCGTCGACAAGGAATTCGACGGCGAAGCCCGTCCGATGCCTGACATCAACGTGGGCTACCTGCCCCAGGAGCCTCAGCTGGACCCGAGCAAATCGGTCCGTGAGGTGGTCGAGGAAGCCGTCAGCGTCATCAAGGACGCCCAGGCGCGCCTTGACGAGGTCTACGCGGCCTACGCCGAGCCGGACGCCGACTTCGACAAGCTGGCTGCCGAGCAGGCCAAGCTCGAATCCATCCTGCAGGCCGCCGACGGGCACAACCTGGAACGCCAGCTGGACGTGGCCGCCGACGCGCTGCGCCTGCCGGCTTGGGATGCACGCATCGAGCACCTTTCCGGTGGCGAAAAGCGCCGTGTCGCCCTGTGCCGTCTGCTGCTGTCGGCGCCCGACATGCTGCTGCTCGACGAACCGACCAACCACCTGGACGCTGACTCGGTCGCCTGGCTCGAGCGCTTCCTGCACGACTTCCCCGGTACCGTGGTGGCCATCACCCACGACCGTTACTTCCTCGACAACGTCGCAGGCTGGATCCTGGAACTCGACCGCGGCGCTGGTATTCCTTATGAAGGTAACTATTCGGGCTGGCTGGAAGCCAAGTCCGACCGTCTGGCCCAGGAATCCAAACAGCAAAGCGCCCATGAAAAGGCCATGAAGGAAGAACTGGAGTGGGTGCGCAAAGGCGCCAAGGCTCGCCAGTCCAAATCCAAGGCACGTCTGCAGCGTTTCGAAGAACTGCAGTCGCAGGAATTCCAGAAGCGCAGCGAAACCAACGAGATCTACATCCCGGCCGGTCCGCGCCTGGGCGACAAGGTCATCGAATTCAAGAACGTGACCAAGGGTTATGGCGACCGCGTCCTGATCGACAACCTGTCCTTCGCCATGCCCAAGGGTGCAATCGTGGGCGTGATCGGGGGTAACGGTGCCGGTAAATCCACCCTGTTCCGCATGCTCATGGGCAAGGAACAGCCGGATTCGGGCAGCATCGAGATCGGTGAAACCGTGCAACTGGCCTGTGTCGACCAGAGCCGCGAGGACCTGGACGGTGCCAAGACCGTGTTCCAGCAGATTTCCGACGGCTCGGACATGATCCGTATCGGCAACTACGAAATCCCGTCGCGTACCTACGTGGGCCGCTTCAACTTCAAAGGTGGCGACCAGCAGAAGTTCGTCAAGGACCTCTCGGGCGGTGAACGTGGCCGTCTGCACCTGGCGCTGACCTTGAAAGAGGGCGGCAACGTCCTGCTGCTCGACGAACCGTCCAACGACCTGGACGTCGAAACCTTGCGTTCCCTGGAAGAGGCACTGTTGGACTTCCCCGGCGCCGCTATCGTGATTTCCCACGACCGTTGGTTCCTGGACCGCGTCGCGACTCACATCCTGGCGTACGAGGACGACTCGAACGTGGTGTTCTTCGAAGGCAACTACACCGAGTACGAAGCCGATCGCAAGAAGCGCCTGGGCGACGCCGCTGCACAGCCGCACCGTGTGCGGCACAAGAAGCTGGCGCAATAAGCCAGATCTTGCTGCACAGAAATGGGGCCCTCAGGGGCCCCATTTTCGTGCGTGTAGCACAACCTGGCACGATCCTGTCGGCAGGTCGTGAGGGCCTACGGCAGACCTTCTAGCGCCTTGTATCTCACGCGTGTTGCTTGAACGATCGCCCCCATCTTTCCCGAAGGTTTGTATACATTTACATTAAACGCACCAAATTATTTCAATAAAACGACATTTCGCCCTGTTGCAGGGCAATTGCTTCTTGGTACATTCGGGAAAAACCAATAAGTCCAATCCTCTTGGTGAGATGTCTACCATGATCGAATCCGTCGACAATTTCCTTGCACGCCTGCAACAGCGGGACCCTGGCCAACCGGAGTTTCACCAGGCTGTCGAAGAGGTGCTGCGCACCTTGTGGCCCTTTCTGGAAGCCAACCCGCACTACCTGCAAGCGGGCATTCTCGAACGCATGGTCGAGCCTGAGCGTGCAGTGCTGTTCCGGGTGTCGTGGGTGGACGATCAGGGCAAGGTCCAGGTCAATCGCGGTTACCGTATCCAGATGAACAGCGCCATTGGCCCTTACAAGGGCGGCCTGCGCTTTCATCCTTCGGTGAACCTCAGTGTTCTGAAATTCCTGGCATTCGAGCAGGTCTTCAAGAATTCCCTGACCTCACTGCCCATGGGCGGTGGCAAGGGTGGGTCTGACTTCGATCCCAAGGGCAAGAGCGACGCCGAAGTGATGCGCTTCTGCCAGGCCTTCATGAGCGAGTTGTACCGTCACATCGGCGCCGACTGCGATGTACCGGCCGGGGATATCGGGGTAGGGGCTCGCGAGATCGGCTATATGTTCGGGCAATACAAGCGTCTGGCCAACCAGTTCACCTCCGTGCTGACCGGCAAGGGCATGACCTATGGCGGCAGCCTGATTCGTCCGGAGGCCACGGGCTATGGCTGTGTGTATTTTGCCGAGGAGATGCTCAAGCGCCAGGGCCAGCGCATCGACGGTCGTCGCGTGGCGATCTCGGGTTCGGGCAACGTCGCGCAGTATGCGGCGCGCAAGGTCATGGACCTGGGGGGCAAGGTGATCTCGCTGTCCGATTCCGAAGGCACGTTGTACGCCGAAGCGGGCCTCACCGACGCGCAGTGGGAAGCGGTGATGACCCTCAAGAACGTCAAGCGCGGCCGCATCAGCGAGCTGGCCGAGGAGTTCGGCCTGGAGTTCCGCAAGGGCCAGACGCCGTGGAGCCTGGCCTGCGACATCGCGCTGCCATGCGCGACGCAGAACGAACTGGACATCGAGGATGCCAAGGCGCTGTTGGCCAACGGCTGTATCTGCGTTGCAGAAGGCGCCAACATGCCGACGACCCTGGCGGCTGTGGACATCTTCCTCGAGGCGGGCATCCTCTATGCGCCCGGCAAGGCGTCCAATGCCGGTGGCGTTGCGGTGTCGGGCCTGGAAATGTCGCAGAACGCCATGCGCTTGCTGTGGACTGCCGGCGAAGTTGACAGCAAGCTGCATGGCATCATGCAGTCGATTCACCACGCCTGCGTTCACTTTGGTGAGCAGGACGATGGCCGGGTCAACTATGTGAAAGGGGCCAACATTGCGGGCTTCGTGAAGGTGGCTGATGCAATGCTGGCCCAGGGGGTCGTCTGATTGGGTGAGGCTTCGCAGCCCATCGCCGGCTACTCGGGTATTGAGCGGCCTCGCCGGGCCGGCTGCGGTGGGCTATTGGCCCGCCGCTTCGATCTCGATGATCTCGATGGCCTGTTCACCGACAGGCCGGCGCCATGTCACTTCATCTCCCGGGGCTGCGCCCAGCAAGGCCCTGCCCAGAGGTGATCCCCAGTTGATCAGGCCACGTGCCGCGTCAGCCTCATCTTCCCCAACCAGGCACACCAAGTGTTCCTGGTCCTGATCGTCGATGAACCTGACGCGGCTGCCTATCTGCACTTTTTCGGTGGACAGAGCTGCCGGCACCACCTGGGCACTTTGCACCCTGGCGGCGAAATACCGCAGATCCCGCTCGACTTCGGCTAACCGCTGTTTGTCGGCACGCTCGCCCTGAGCCTGCAATTCACTGCGCAACGTATTGAGTTCGGTCAGGCGCCGTTGCAGCTGGCGCAGGCCGTTGGCGGTGACGTAATTACGCTGGTCGCTGACACGCCGCTCGACCGGTTGGTCGGCCTGGGCGGCGGCTTGGTCTTCGTTGACGAATGCTCGGCTCATGAGTGCCTCCTTGTGCAGAAGACCATCATGGCAGGGGCAGGGTTTCAAGCGATGTCCAGCTGCGACACCTTCAGCGCCAGGCGCGGGCGGCGCCGCGGTCTTTCTCCTGCTGCCACTGACGGTCCCGTTCGTCCCAGAAACGCTCGTGGTAGCGCTGCTGTTCGGCGCGCTCCTGCATGGCCTGGCATTGGCGAAAGCCATCGTCCCAGCCAGCCTCGTACTGCCGGTCTTGAAGATAGCGCGGCACATTCTTGCGGAAATCACCCGCCGGCACGCCCGCGGCCTGACGGCCGCTGCTGCACCCGTCCTCGAAGCCATCGGCGTAGGCAGGGGGAAACCCTTGGCCAAGCATCTGCTCGTGAGTCGTTTCGCACCCCGACAGCAGCATCACCACGCACAGACCCCACCAGAACCGCCCCATAGACCTTGCCCTCATGCCATCGAGGTAAAGTCTAGAAGGCCAGTTGTGGGCGTGCTGTCAAAACCGTGTCAAAGACTGGTCGAGGCGGGCCACTGGCCGCAGTTCCGCTGTAAACATGAACACTTTCGCAACAAACCAGCCCATCAATAGTGATACCACTTCACTTCCAGCATCACCTCGTTCTGCGCTGTGGACAGGTGGCTGAACTGGCGCGAGGCACTCAGGCGCAGCCCCAGGTTCTGGCTGATTTCCCACTGCTGGTTCAGGCTGACGCTTCGGCGCACCTCGCCATTGGTGAAGTAATCGCCCTTGGCCTCCAGCGTCATGTTGCCAAGCCCATTGCGCCACAGCAGCCCGCCATTGAAACCTGCGGCAGGCGCGATGAATTGCGCGAAGTCGTTGTGGTGTTCTACACGGACCGTGCCCAGTGCAAAGCCCAGCAGGTCATCACCCAGCTGCCAGGTGCCACCGGCGCCACCATTGACGTGGCTCACCAGCACCTCGTCATCGTGTTTGCCCGGCACTCGCTCAAGGCCGCCGGCCACTTGCCACGACCAAGGCTTGAGCAGTTCGTTGCGCGGTGTCAGCGAACGGATGGTTGCCAGGTCCAGGCGTTGCACTTGCCAGTCATTGCCTTCGTACTGACGCACTTTCAGTTGCAGGATCTCGATCTGCGCCCCCAATGGGAAGCCGTAGGCGTTGTCGTTGAGATCATGGTAGGCCATGCGCAGGCCATACTCGGCATAGGCGCGGTCTTGGCGAGTGCCCACACCCAATTGCCAGGTCCGCGAATCATGGCCGTCCTCGGGCAAGCCCGGGCGCTCGATGGCCAACGGCGGCGGCGGGTTGGTGTTGATCGCGCGTAGCAATTCGAAGCTGCGCTTGGCTTGGCCGGGGTCACGTTCCTGGCCATTGGCTCGGTAGCGCTCAAGGCGGTAGGCGGCGTCTTGTACCAAGGCCTGCCGCTCACGGGGCAGTGCCTTGAATGCGGGGCTTTGCAATTGCGCCGTGTCGACGCTTACAGCCAGCACCTGGCGTTTCTCGTCATGGTCCAGTGGCTCAGCACGCGCCAGCAGTTCGCGTTCGCGTGATGGCCGGTAGATTTCACTGGCGACCAAGCCCGATTGCTTCACCGCCTTCACGGTGTCGGTCGGTATGGCGGTCAGCGGGAACTGCGAGGTCAGGTCCAGGCCTGGCCGAGCCACCTGCAGCAACTCCAGCAGGCGATAGGAGCAGTTCTCGTCGAAGAAGAAGTAGTCGAACTGAATCTGTTTCAGTTCCCAGACGTGCTCGACCATGCGGCCAGTTTCTTCTGGCGTGAGGTCCAGCTGGTATTCCCACAGGTCGCGGTTTTCCAGGCTGCGGTATTCCGACAGTTTCTCCTGGTAGGGCATCAGCGCGAACAGCCCGGGATAGCCACCGGCCAACCCTTTCCAGGCATACAGAATGCTGTTGTCGCTGCCTTCGATGTACGCGCCGAAGTTGATCGCATAGCTGAGCAGCGTGGTGTCGTCGCTGCGGGTAGTGGACTGGTCGATGCGCAGCAGCGTGTGCCCGAACATCGACGAGGGGCTGTTCAGGTAGGCAGCCGGGAAGATCAACGCGGCGCTGTGCGGGTCGATCGACTGGTACCAGGTCTTGAATTCCTGGCACTGGGGTTGCGGCAAATCCTGTAGGCCAAGTTGCTCTTTGAGCCAGCGTGTACGGGCCGGGAATACACATTGGGCGTGCTTGTCGCCCAGGCTTGCCGGGGCATACAGCGCCTGTACAGTCGCTTTCAGCTCTCGGTCCGGATGGTGTGCGCCATCCTGGGCAAGGAAGAAGGCGTCATCATCCACGTAGCTGCGCCAGCCACCGAGCTTGCCGGTTTCGTAATGGCCCAAAGCAATCCAGTAGGGGGTACTGGCCAACTGCTGGAGACGGCTTTGATCCAGCATCGGCGCAGCATGAACAGGGGCGCAGAGCAACAGCGCCAGAGAGGCAAGGCGTTTGAGCATATCGGGCAACTACTTCCAGACGATGCCGAAGAAAGAGAGACCCGCCCCGGAACCGGGGCGGGAAACGCGCGTTTAGGCTTCGGTAGCGTACTTGGCCAGGCGTGGGTCGTTCTTCAGAACGGCCAGGGTGTTGCTGTGCACGGTTTCAGCATTGACGTCGGCGCTGCTGAAGATCTGGTTGAAGTGGTCGTGGGTAACCGATGCGAAGTGCGCACGGTCTTCCGGCGCCACGCCCAGTACCACGGCGTAGGTGGTCAGTGCTTCACCCTGACCCATGGCCATGTCTTCGGAAAGCTCGTTCATCATGCCGTTCATGGCAAACCACGATTTGCCGCCGTAGGTCAGTGCAGACTTGGTGGAGCAGCCGTTGGTGCCGGAGGTCATGCCGAAAGTGGCGTTACCGGAAGTGCCGTTGGTGGTGGAAGCCAGGAAGTGTGCCGGAGTGCCGCGCTGGCCTTCGAACAGCATGTTGCCCCAGCCGCAGTTCGGGCCGCCTGGCGCGTCGGCCATGGCGTTGAGCGAAGCGACGGTGAACAGAGTACCCAGAAGAATCCGTTTCATAGCATTTATTCTCTATTTGACTTAAACCAAGGGTCAGGTTTCTGGCAACTCGGGTGCCAGGTCGGGAAAGCATTTCACCCACCCGCGCAAGTTGGAGTTTAGGCATGTTCCAAAGGTTGCGTTACTGATTGCGAAAAATTTGCTTGTACAAGACACCGTCGCACCTGCGACATAAATCCCCAGGAGCCTTGCAACCCGCGCGCAGGCAGCGCCAGAATGCTGCGTATCTGCCCCGCCGAAGTAAGGAAACCCAATGCCCGATCCTGTCGCTGCGCGCCTGCGTCTTGCGCCTGAAGCCCTCACCCGGCGTTTCTCTCCCGAGCAGTTTGCTTTCACCAACACGGACGATCTGGAGCCGTTCCGCGGCGTACTGGGCCAGGAGCGTGCTGTCGAGGCCCTGCAATTCGGCGTGGCCATGCCGCGCCCCGGCTATAACGTATACGTCATGGGCGAGCCCGGTACCGGCCGCTTCTCGTTCGTCAAACGCTACCTCAAGGCCGAGGGCAAGCGTCAGCAGACCCCATCCGATTGGCTGTACGTCAATCACTTCGACGACACCCGCGAGCCGCGAGCCCTGGAATTGCCATCGGGCAGTGCCGGGGACTTCATCGCCGACATGAACGGGTTGATCGACAACTTGCTGGCGACGTTCCCGGCCGTGTTCGAGCACCCCTCGTATCAGCAGAAAAAAGGCGCCATCGACCGCGCCTTCAACCAGCGCTACGACCGCGCCCTGGATGTGATCGAGCGCGCTTCGCTGGAAAAGGACGTGGCCCTGTACCGCGATGCCAGCAACGTGGCCTTCACGCCGATGGCAGACGGCAAGGCTCTGGATGAGGCTGAGTTTGCCCAGTTGCCTGAGCACGTGCGCGAACAGTTTCACGAAGACATCGCCCTGCTCGAGGAGCGTTTGAACGAAGAGCTGGCCAGCCTCCCGCAATGGAAGCGTGAATCGAACAACCAGTTGCGTCAGCTCAACGAAGAAACCATCACCTTGGCGCTTGAGCCTTTGCTGGCACCGTTGTCGGAAAAGTACGCCGAAAACGCTGCCGTATGTGCCTACCTGCAATCGGTGCAACTGAACCTGTTGCGCACGGTGGTCGAGCAACTGGTCGAAGACAGCAAGACTGACGCCGTGGCGCGCAAGATGCTCGAAGAGCAGTACGCACCCAGCCTGGTCGTGGGCCATCATCATGACGGCGGGGCGCCGGTGGTGTTCGAGCCGCATCCGACCTACGACAACCTGTTCGGTCGCATCGAGTACAGCACCGACCAGGGCGCGCTCTACACCTCCTACCGGCAGTTGCGTCCAGGGGCCTTGCACCGGGCCAACGGTGGCTTCCTGATCCTGGAAGCCGAGAAGATGCTGGGCGAGCCCTTTGTCTGGGATGCGCTCAAACGCGCGTTGCAATCGCGCAAGCTCAAGATGGAGTCACCCCTGGGCGAACTGGGCCGGGTGGCAACCGTCAGCCTCACCCCGCAGGTAATTGCGCTCAACGTGAAGCTGGTGATCATCGGCTCGCGTCAGCTGTATTACGCGCTGCAGGACCACGACCCGGACTTCCAGGAGATGTTCAGGGTGCTGGTGGACTTCGACGAAGACATGCCCATGGTCGACGAGAATCTGGAGCAGTTCGCCCAACTGCTGCGCACCCGTACCAACGAGGAGGGCATGGCGCCCTTGACCAGCGACGCGGTAGCCCGACTGGCCACCTACAGCGCTCGACTGGCTGAAAACCAGGCACGGCTCTCGGCCCGGATCGGCGATCTGTTCCAGCTGGTCAGCGAGGCCGACTTCATCCGTCAGCTGGCCAACGACGAAATGACCGATGCTGGCCATATCGAACGTGCACTCAAGGCCAAGGCGACGCGCACCGGGCGGGTCTCGCAGCGGGTGCTGGACGATATGCTGGCCGGCATCATTCTGATCGATACCCAGGGCGCGGCCATCGGCAAATGCAATGGCCTGACCGTGCTGGAGGTGGGCGACTCGGCATTCGGCATGCCCGCGCGTATCTCGGCCACCGTGTACCCGGGCGGCAGCGGTATCGTCGACATCGAGCGCGAGGTCAACCTGGGCCAGCCCATCCACTCCAAGGGGGTAATGATCCTGACCGGCTACCTGGGCAGTCGCTATGCCCAGGAATTCCCGCTGGCGATCTCGGCCAGCATCGCTCTGGAGCAATCCTACGGTTACGTGGACGGCGACAGCGCCTCGCTGGGTGAGGCCTGCACGTTGATCTCGGCCCTCTCGCGCACCCCGCTCAAGCAGTGCTTTGCGATCACCGGTTCCATCAACCAGTTCGGAGAAGTGCAGGCGGTCGGTGGTGTGAACGAGAAGATCGAAGGTTTCTTCAGGCTCTGCGAAGCCCGTGGCCTGACCGGTGAGCAAGGGGTGATCATTCCACGTGCCAACGTGGCCACGCTCATGCTCGACGAACGGGTGCTGCAGGCGGTTGAGAGCGGCACTTTCCACGTGTACGCGGTAAGCCAGGCAGATGAGGCACTGAGCCTGCTGGTAGGTGAGGAGGCGGGTGTGCCTGACGAGAAAGGGCAGTTTACCGAAGGCAGCGTCAATGCGCGCGTGGTCGAACGGCTGCGCGAGATTGCCGAGATGATCAGCGAGGAAGACATCGAAAAGGCGGAGAAGGAGCGTCTTGAAGAGGTAATTGCGCAAGCTAAACCTGCTTGAGTCAATAAACCGGCGCCGGCGGCCAATGGCTACCGTTCGGCGCCGGTTTTCCATCTTTTGCTGGCGCTCTTCTATGCTGAACCAAGGACGCTACCAGTGTTCAGGATGAAGACAGCCCATTCACAGGGCTGAACAGAGCTTTCGGAGGACGCGGCCATGCGCAACCTCAGCCTTACACGTCAGTGCCTGGGCCTTGTGACCCGCATCGAATGCAGCATTCGGCCCCTGGCTGGCGATACCGGTATGTGGACATTGTTGTTCGCCGCCGGCATGGCCGGTGAACAACCCTCGGCGGTAAAGGCCCAGGGGCCGTTTCACGGGCCGCAAGTGGCCGAGTCCGTGCTCAATGCCATTGTCGACAGCCTGACTCTGCACGGGTATCAGCTCAACGAAGACCCGCCCATCTGGTGCCTGCACCTGCAGGCGCAGTTGCGGCGCATGAACGGCGAGCGCACCAAAAACCTCGGCGATTACCAGTTCCATCCTGAGACCTGAACAAGCCGGGGCAGTCATCCAGCTTTTGCTGCATGAGGCGGCTGGCTATACTCGCGGTCGTTTTTCCAGCCACCTACGAGTCCTCATCCTCCATGGAACGTTTTCTCGAAAATGCGATGTATGCCTCCCGCTGGCTGCTCGCCCCCATCTACTTTGGCCTGTCCCTGGGCCTATTGGCCCTTGCGCTGAAATTCTTCCAGGAAGTTGTCCATGTTCTGCCCAACGTCTTCGCCTTGAGCGAAGCCGACCTGATCCTGGTGATCCTGTCGCTGATCGACATGTCGCTGGTCGGCGGCCTGTTGGTCATGGTGATGATTTCCGGCTATGAGAACTTCGTCTCGCAGCTGGATATCGACGAGAGCAAGGAAAAGCTCAACTGGCTCGGCAAGATGGACTCCTCCTCGCTGAAGATGAAGGTGGCTGCGTCGATCGTGGCCATTTCGTCCATCCACTTGTTGCGGGTGTTCATGGATGCACAGAACATCTCCACCGATTACCTGATGTGGTACGTCATCATCCACATGACCTTCGTCGTCTCGGCGTTCTGCATGGGTTACCTGGACAAGCTCACCAAGCACTAACCACAACTTCAGCTGCACGCGGTGGTCTGCCGCGTGCAGCGAGGTGCCTCTCGATATGCTAGGCTGCTCGCCCTTTTCATCAAGGGCGTGGCTGCGCTGCGCCCTGCAGTGGAGCATGACAATGTCCGAGATCAACCTGTCTACCGACGAAACCCGCGTCAGCTACGGCATCGGCCGTCAGCTGGGTGGCCAGCTGCGTGACAACCCGCCGCCAGGTGTGAGCCTGGACGCGATCGTGGCCGGCCTGACCGACGCTTTCAACGGTGCAGACAGCCGCGTCAGCGAGGCCGAACTGTCGGCCAGCTTCCAAGTTATCCGTGAAGTGATGCAAGCCCAGGCGGCCGCCAAGGCCGAGGCTGCAGCGGCAGCCGGCAAGCAGTTCCTGGCCGACAACGCCAAGCGCGACGGTATCGTCACCCTGGATTCGGGCCTGCAGTACGAAGCGCTGAGCACAGGTGAAGGCGCCAAGCCATCGCGCGAAGACCAGGTGCGTGTGCACTACCACGGCACCCTGATCGACGGCACCGTGTTCGACAGCTCCTATGATCGTGGTCAGCCAGCCGAATTCCCGGTCGGTGGTGTGATCGCAGGCTGGACCGAAGCCCTGCAATTGATGAGCGCCGGCAGCAAGTGGCGCCTGTATGTGCCAAGCGAACTGGCCTACGGTGCCCAGGGCGTCGGCAGCATCCCGCCGCACAGCGTGCTGGTGTTCGACGTCGAACTGCTCGACGTTCTGTAATACCGCTGGGGCCGCGTTGCGGCCCTTTCCCGGCTCGCTAGAACTGTCAGTTCCAGTCTGTTCCCACCGGGCGCAATGCCCGTGCATAGCAGAACAGAAACAAGTTGCGCACCAGCTCCTTCAGCACCCCCGGCTCATTCGAATTCAGCCCGCGCAGGTCCAGATCGCCCTGGTCGCGCAGTTCGTCCAGCGCCTCTGCTTCGAGCACCGCGCACACTTCACCGGTCTCACGATGAAGAATGCGCAGATACGGATGAGGGCGGTCCAGCCAGGCATCGATCAGATAAGTCATGACTACTCTCCTTGGATAACTTTCCAATGAGAATAATTCTTATTATCAAAATAGCAAGAACCAATTGGCGGATCTGGGTGAAATCAGACCTTGCGCACGAATTCCGATTTCAGTTTCATCGCGCCAATGCCGTCGATCTTGCAGTCGATATCGTGGTCACCGTCGCACAGGCGGATGTTCTTGACCTTGGTGCCGACCTTGACCACCAGGGACGAGCCCTTGACCTTCAAGTCCTTGATCACGGTCACGGTGTCGCCGTCTTGTAGCACGTTGCCGACTGAATCTTTTTTCACCACATCGTCATTGGCAGGTTCGGCTTCGCCGTTGGCCGACCATTCGTGGGCACATTCAGGGCAGATCAGCTGCGTGCCATCCTCGTAGGTGTATTCGGAATTGCATTTGGGGCAGGGTGGCAACGTACTCACTTCGGTTCCTCGAACAGACAAGCGGAAAAAGCCGCCATTGTAGAAGGTCTGGTTTCAGAAGTGATTATGTCCGGACAAAAGTCCGTAGCGGTTCGGGGACGAACCGCGTGTGGGGAAGGGCGTGCCGTCAGTGGGTGCGTGCGACCGCGAACTGGCTGAGCTCGACCAACGCATCCCGGTATTCGCTGGCAGGGAGCACTTCCAGGCACTCGATAGCGCGCTTGACGTAATCCTGCGCCAGGGCTGCGGTGTACTTGAGTGCACCCGATGCCTCTACGGCGGCACGGATCTGCTCCAGGTCTTCGAGGCCGCCTTTCTGAATGGCCTGACGCACCAGCGCTGCCTGCTCGGCAGTGCCCTCGCGCATGGTGTAGATCAAAGGCAGGGTGGGCTTGCCCTCGGCCAGGTCGTCGCCCACGTTCTTGCCCAGTGCTTCGGCATCGCCTTCATAGTCAAGCAGGTCGTCGACCAGCTGGAAAGCCACGCCCAGGTGGTCACCGAACATGCGCAAGGCCTCGCGCTGGGCATCGGAGGCCTGGGCCAGCGCCGCAGCACTGTGGGTAGAGGCTTCGAACAGCATGGCAGTCTTGCCGCGGATGACGTCCATGTAGACCTCCTCGGTGGTGCTGGCATCGCGTACCCGCGACAGCTGCAGCACTTCGCCTTCGGCGATGACCCGGGTAGCCCTGGACAGAATCTGCATGACCGGCATCGACCCCAGTTCGACCATCATCTCGAACGAACGGGAATAGAGGAAATCACCGACCAGCACGCTTGGGGCATTGCCCCACAGGGCGTTGGCCGTGGAGCGGCCGCGGCGCATGCCCGACATGTCGACCACGTCATCGTGCAGCAGGGTAGCGGTGTGCAGGAACTCGATGGTGGCCGCCAGTAGCCGCAGGTCGTCGCCCCGGTGGCCCAGAGCCTTGCCGCACAGCAACACCAGCAATGGACGCAGGCGCTTGCCGCCGGCCGACGTGATATAGTCGCCGATCTTCGATACCAGCGGCACGCGCGAGGTCAGCTGCTTCTTGATGATCTCGTCGACGGCGCTGAAATCGTCAGCCACCGCACGGTAGAAGGTTTGGGGTTGCATCGGCTGCTCCAGTGAGGTTGCGCGGCATGCTAGGTTGCGGGTCCCGGTGTGTCAAGGCACGGTGCCGGTCGGTCGGGCGCTGCACTTGCAAGCAAAACCTGTGTTGCGTACAATCGCGCACCCTAACTTCCTGGGCAGCACCTGCCTTACGCAATTGCGCCGGGCCGTTCCAGCCCTGTGCAGCCATGCCAGCCAATACTCATCATATAAAGCGCTGGGTGAGCAGGATTATCGGAGAAATACCATGTCTTACGCAGTAATCGTTACCGGCGGCAAGCAGTACAAAGTCGCTGAAGGTGAATTCCTCAAGGTCGAGAAACTGGAAGTCGCCACTGGCGAGTCCGTGACTTTCGATCGCGTTCTGCTGGTCGCCAACGGTGAAGAAGTCACCATCGGTGCTCCAGTTGTTGCTGGCGCTAAAGTAGTGGCCGAAGTCGTTTCGCAAGGCCGCCACGACAAGGTTCGCATCATCAAGTTCCGTCGTCGTAAGCACCACATGAAGCGCATGGGCCACCGCCAGTGGTTCACCGAGATCAAAATCACCGGCATCCAGGCTTAATCCCCTAGATCCCCTGAATTTATTTGGAGAATTGAACCATGGCTCACAAGAAGGCTGGTGGTAGTACTCGTAACGGTCGCGACTCAGAATCGAAACGCCTTGGCGTGAAGATGTATGGCGGCCAGGTTATCAAGCCAGGCAACATCATCGTCCGCCAGCGCGGCACCGAATTCCACCCAGGCTACGGCGTGGGCATCGGTAAAGATCACACCCTGTTCGCCAAGATCGAAGGCGTGATCAAGTTCGAAAAGAAAGGCGAGTTCAACCGCCGTTACGTGAGCATCGTCGCAGCCTAATCGCGACGTCGCTCCAAAAGCCCCGTCATGCGACGGGGCTTTTTCGTTTGTGGTGAGCCTCTTGCAAAGCTGTTTGTATGGGTTGCCGGCGTGGGTTTCTACGGTCGTACGGGGCCGCCGCGCTCATTTTTGCAAGAGCCTCATGTTTATCAGTGTTCAACTCGTCGGAAGGCGAGAGGCGGTTTTTGAATGAAGTTTGTTGACGAAGTATCCATTCGGGTCAAGGCCGGTGACGGCGGTAACGGTTGCATGAGCTTCCGCCGCGAGAAGTTCATCGAGAACGGTGGCCCCAACGGCGGCGATGGCGGTGACGGTGGCTCGGTGTTCATGGTGGCAGACGAGAACCTCAACACCCTGGTCGACTATCGCTACACCCGTCACCACGAAGCCCAGCGCGGCGCCAATGGCGGCAGCACCGACTGCACGGGCAAGAAGGGCGAAGACCTGTTCCTGCGTGTGCCGGTGGGCACTACTGTGATCGATGCCTCCACGCAGGAAGTGATCGGTGACCTGGTCAAGCCGGGGCAGAAGCTGATGGTCGCCCAGGGCGGCTGGCACGGCCTGGGCAATACCCGTTTCAAATCCAGTACCAACCGTGCACCGCGCCAGACCACCCCTGGCAAGCCGGGTGAGCAGCGCGACTTGAAGATGGAAATGAAAGTGCTGGCCGATGTGGGCCTGCTGGGCCTGCCGAATGCGGGCAAGAGCACCTTTATCCGCTCGGTATCGGCCGCCAAGCCGAAAGTGGCCGACTACCCGTTCACTACTCTGGTGCCGAACCTGGGCGTGGTCAGTGTCGACCGCTGGAAAAGCTTCGTCATCGCCGACATTCCTGGGCTGATCGAAGGTGCCTCCGACGGTGCTGGCCTGGGTATCCGCTTCCTCAAGCACCTGGCGCGTACCCGTGTTCTGCTGCACCTGGTGGACATGGCGCCGCTGGACGAGAGCAGCCCGGCCGATGCCGCCGAAGTCATCGTCAACGAGCTGACCCGCTTCAGCCCGTCACTGGCTGAGCGTGAGCGCTGGTTGGTGCTGAACAAGGCCGACATGGTCATGGATGACGAGCGCGACGAGCGGGTCAAGGAAGTGGTCGAGCGCCTGCAGTGGGAGGGCCCTGTGTACGTGATCTCGGCCATCTCCAAGCAAGGTACCGAAAAGCTCAGCCACGACCTGATGCGCTACCTCGAAGACCGTGCCGACCGCCTGGCCAACGACCCGGCCTATGCCGAGGAACTGGCCGACCTCGACCAGCGCATCGAGGACGAGGCGCGGGCCCAGTTGCAGGCCCTGGACGATGCTCGCACCTTGCGCCGTACCGGTGTCAAGAGCGTGCACGACATCGGCGATGACGATGGCTGGGATGATGACTTCGAGGACGACGAAGACGGCCCGGAAATCATTTACGTGCGCGACTGATCGGTTGCAGTACACTAAACGCCGCTCGCTTGAGCGGCGTTTTTGTATCCACGGTATCTACAGATTCGACATAGGTTGGAAGACGATGCGAAGCAAGGTGACGGGCGCCAGGCGCTGGGTCGTGAAGATTGGCAGTGCGCTGCTGACCGCCGATGGCAAAGGCCTCGATCGCGGCGCCATGGCCGTGTGGGTCGAGCAGATGGTCGCGCTGCGTGAAGCGGGCGTGGAGTTGGTGCTGGTCTCCTCGGGCGCCGTGGCCGCCGGCATGAGCCAGCTGGGCTGGACGTCACGCCCCAGTGCGATGAACGAGCTGCAGGCAGCAGCGTCCATCGGTCAGATGCGCCTGGTGCAGGCCTGGGAGTCGAGTTTTGGCGAGCATGGCAAGCATACCGCGCAGATCCTGTTGACCCATGACGACCTGTCCGACCGCAAGCGCTACCTCAATGCGCGCAGCACCTTGCGCACCCTCGTCGAACTGGGCGTGGTGCCGGTGATCAATGAAAACGACACCGTGGTGACCGACGAAATTCGCTTCGGTGACAACGATACCCTGGCGGCATTGGTGGCTAACCTCGTGGAAGCCGACCTGCTGGTGATCCTGACCGACCGTGATGGCATGTTCGATGCCGACCCGCGCAACAACCCCGACGCGCAACTGATCTTCGAGGCCCGTGCCGATGATCCGGCGCTGGACGCCGTGGCCGGCAGCACCGGTGGTGCACTGGGGCGCGGCGGTATGCAGACCAAGCTGCGCGCTGCGCGCTTGGCGGCACGCTCCGGTGCCCACACCATCATCATTGGCGGGCGCATCGAGCGCGTGCTTGATCGTCTCAAGGCCGGTGAGCGGTTGGGCACCTTGCTGTCGCCTGAGCGTGGCATGCTGGCAGCCCGCAAGCAGTGGCTGGCGGGCCATTTGCAGACCCGCGGCACGCTGGTGTTGGACGAGGGTGCGGTACAGGCACTGCGCCAGGCCAACAAGAGTTTGCTGCCAGTGGGCGTCAAGGCCATCCAGGGCAGCTTCAGACGTGGCGAGATGGTGGTATGCGTGGGCCCTGATGGGTTGGAGGTGGCCAGGGGCCTGGCCAACTACAGTGCCCTGGAGGCGCAGAAGATCATCGGGCAATCCTCCGACGTCATCGAGTCTATCCTGGGTTATAGCGCCGAGCCTGAGCTGGTGCATCGTGACAATCTGGTGCTGGTATGAACATGCTGAAGAAACTGTTTGTCGTGGCAGCCCTTGGGTTGCCGATGCTGGCTGGCGCCGAGGAAATCGGCCAGGTGTCCACTGTCTTCAAGTTTCTAGGGCCGAACGACCGCATCGTCGTGGAAGCCTTCGACGACCCCAAGGTCGAAGGTGTGACGTGCTACCTGTCGCGAGCCAAGACGGGGGGTGTGAAGGGTGGACTGGGGTTGGCCGAGGACCGCGCCGAGGCCTCGATCGCCTGCCGTCAGGTAGGACCGATCAGCTTCAAGGGCGAGCTCAAGGATGGCGATGAGGTATTCAAGGAGCGCACATCGCTGGTATTCAAGACCATGCAGGTGGTGCGCTTCCTGGACAAGAAGCGCAATACGCTGGTGTATCTGGTATACAGCGACCGCATCGTCGAAGGCAGCCCGCAGAATGCCGTGACGGCGATTCCGATTCTGCCGTGGGCTCAGTGATAGGCAGGTCTGGGTCGATTTGAGTTGGATGCGTTGTGAGTGTTGAGGTGGGGGTGATGGGAGGCGTGTCAGTCCCAGAACCTCAGCTTCGCAACATCCATTGTCGGGGCCGCAACGCGGCCCCACGATCTCCGTCAGATAACCACTTCACCCTGATCTTCGCGTACCACCACCTTCACCTCCTCCAGCGGGCTGATGAACTTCCAGTCCGATTCGTCGATGTAGATGCCGTTGGGGCCGCTGCCGCCTTCCAGGTCGATGGCCACGTGTGCCGAAACCTGCGGTTTGACGCTCGCCAGGATCGGCACGAAGCCCAGCTGCAGGCTGGTCTCCAGCAATGCCGCCTGGTTGCGTTCGTCGATGTCCGCCGCTTCGTCCAGGTAGTACGGCAGGCGCACACGCCCAGCCAAGTCGCGGTCCATCAGGTGCAGCAACAGGTACATGTTGGTCAGCGCCTTGATGGTCATGGTCGTGCCGTTGGACGCCGCGCCGTCGATGTCGGCGTGGATGATCGGCTGGCCGTTGACCTTGGTGATCTCGAACGCCAGCTCGAACAGGTCCTTCAACCCCAGCTGGTTATGGTTCGCGGCGACCAGGCGCGCCAGGTATTCCTTGGCCTGCTCGTTCCGGTTGTCCTGGTCGGCGTTCTGGGTGAGGTCGAACACCGACAGGGTTTCGCCTTCTTCATATTGGCCAGCACTGTGGATGATCTGGTCGATGTGCTTGAGCGCCTCCTTGTTCGGTGCCAGCACCACACGGAAGCTTTCCAGGTTCGACACCTGGCGTCGGTTGATCTCGCGGTTGAACAGGGCAAGCTGGTGCTCGAGGCTGTCGTAGTCGCTGCGGATGTTGCGCAGGGTACGGGCAATGTCCGTCACGGCAGCGCGACGCGCCTTGGCCAGGGTCAATGCCTCGTCGGTACGGTGGGCATAGGCGTTGACCAGCAACTGCAGGCGGCGCTCCATGTCGTCTTCGCTGTCGAACTTGGCCACGCCTTTGAGGCGCACCTGCGCGTACAACGCTTCGATCTGGTTATCCACCCGCTGCAGGCTCTGCCAGCTGTCCTGGTAGTCGTTGAGCAGTGGCAGCAGGTTGTCCATGGAGTCGTCGATGGCTTCCATGAACGGGGTGCCGAGGGGCAGGTCGGCCGGTAGCAACTGACGGCGGCGCAATGCATCGTCCAGGGTGCGTTGCTTGGACTCCAGGTCACCCAACTGGCGCGCCACCAGTTGCAGCTTGGCCGACAGCTGCTGTACCCGCTCGGTAAACGCATCGCTGGAGCGCTTGAGTTCATCCTGAGCGGCCTCCATTTGTGCGAGCTGTTCGAGCTTGGCAGGCTCTTCGGCGGCCAGGGTCTGGCTGCGGCGGTAGTCTTCCAGGGCTTTCTGGGCGTCGAGTACCTGCTGGTACAGCGCTTCGGTCTGCGCCTTGGAAGCCGAGCGGTCGGCGCTCACTGCCTGCTGGGTCTTGAGCTGGCGCAGCTCCTTGTCCAGGCGCTCCTTCTGATCACGCAGCGCGGCGCGGTCAGCCAGCGCCTGCAAGGCCGGTGGGTCGATGTGGGACAGGTCGATGGACAGGCCAGGCACCTCGAAACGCTCACCCTTGAAGCGGTCGAGCACCGCTTCAAGGGATTTCACCCACAGGTCGCTGTCGTCCAGCTCGATGCCACGCTCACCCAATGGCAGGCTGAACAGGGCACCGTTGAACAGGCGCATCAGGCGGTCGACATCCTGCTGCGAGAACTCTTCGCGCAAACGGGCATAACTGTTGTTGTCGGCGTGATCGAGCTGCTGCTTGACCTGCCTGAGGCGTTTTTCCAGGTCGCCAACGCGCTGGTCGAGGTCTTCGGCACTGAACTGACGGGACTGGGCCAGGGCGCCGGCGAGCTCGTCATGGGCATCCTTGGCCGCCAGCAACTGCTGCTCCAGCACCTTGACGTCATCGACCAAAGCAAAACGATGGCGCAACACCGACAGCTCGCCTAGCCAGCGCTGGATGCCGGTGATTTCACGCTCAAGGCGCATCAGCTCCTGGGTGCCGCCGCGCTGATCGTTTTGCAAGCGGTCCTGTTCACCCCGGTAATGCTCGGCCTGGATGACCAGCTCTTCCTTGCGCGCCATGGCGTAGTCCTGCCAGGTACCCAGCAGGTTGTCGAGCACCGGCGAAATACGGTGCAGCTTGCCGCGCAGGATGTCGCGTTGGGCAACGCCGCCGGCCAGTGCCTCGACCAGTGGGCCGGCGGCGACCAGGGCGTTGTAGTCCTGTTCCATGCGTCGCACATCGCGGAAGGCTTCTTCGCAGGCGGCAATGTAGTCGACACTGCCAGAACGCAGGCTGTGCTCGAAGGCATCGAGGAACAGCTGCTTGAGCTTGGCCGCCGTGATTTCGCGCATGTGCAGCAGGTTGATGAACAACGCGCGGAAGGTCTTGAGGCTCTGCTCGCTGGTCGAGCGCAGCGGGATCAGGGTCAGGTCCAGGGGCACCGAGGTATGACCGCCGACCAACAGGCGGCGCAGCTCGTCCGGCTTGAGCTCGTAGGCTTTGATGCCCTTGCTTTCAAGGTTGGTGAACAGCTCTTTCTGGCGCAGGCACGTGTCGTTCTTCTGATAGTGCGCCAGGTCCAGCTCGCCCTGGTAGGCAAAGAACTGGTGCCCGAAGCCGCCACCCGGCCCACGGCCGACGACCCCGATCACGTGCGGCCCGTGGGGCAGGCTCAGTTCGCAGAGGATGTACGAGGTGTCACTGGCGAAGTAGAAGCGGCGCGACTGCTCCAGGCTGTACTTGCCAAAGCTCATGTCCGACATGCGGGCCAGGATCGGGAACTGCAGGGCGTTGATCGATGCCGACTTGCCCAGGTTGTTGGCGCCGTACACCGACAGCGGGTGCTCCAGCGGGAACAAACCCAGGCTGTAGCCTGCCGTGTTGAGCAATGCGAAGCGGCGGATGCCGTAGCGTTCCTGGCTCATGCGTCGATCTCCTGTTGCTCTTGGCGGATGGCACGAGCCAGGGCCTGTTCCTCGTCTTCCTCAGCCTCGAACGGCGTCAGGTCGAGCGGATCGTCGGTGTGTTCGAGCATTGGCTCGGCGTGGTCTTCGGCCAGCACTGGGGTGGGCAAGGGCAGGGCGCTGTGCAGCGTCGCCGCCAGGTCCCGGTCCTGCTGCACGGCCAGGCAAACGTCCAGGAACCGGTGCATCGGCGGCAGGAAACGGTAGATGCCACCTTCTTCATGGGCGAAGCCAAGCTGGGTCATGCGGCGCAGGATCTTTTCTTCCAAGTCCTCGACCGTCTGCACCTCGGCCTGCAGGAACAGGTCACGGTATTTGTCGAGCAACGAAGGCAGTTCGTCGCGACCAACGCTGCCGCCGTCGAGCACCGCGATCGGGTCACGGCCTTGATCGGCCAGGTGCTCGACCAGAATGAAGGTGAACAGCGACAGGCGCTGCGCCGTCTTGTTGACCTGCGCCGCCGTCATGTCCGGCACGAAGTAGTAGAAACCGCGGGTGTCGCACACCAGCTCGAAGCCCAGGGCCTTGAACAGGCTGCGGTACTGGTCCTGGAAGTTGGACAACTGCGCGTACAGCTCCGGGTCGCGGCGGCTGATGTGGAAACCTTTGAACAGCTCGCGGAAGATCGGTGCGAGCTGGGACAGTTCGGAAAGATCAAGATGCATGGGCTGGGCTCGCGTGGGGTTCTGGGGACGCACTGGCGGCGTCTTCGCGGCTGGAAGTCAGGGCGTACGAACGCAGGCTGACGCGGTGTTCCTGGGTGTCGTAGTTACGCCGCTCGAGGCGCTCGCGGTTGAAGCGTTTTTCCCGTGACAGGCGCGAGAACCAGTACAGCAGTTCGTCGGTGGCGCCTTCGGGCTCCTGCTCCAGCAGCCACACCATCAGGTCTGGCAGAGGCAGTGCCTGTTCACAGCGTTCGGTCATTTCCTTGACCGTGCGCGGTGCGCGAGGCTTGGCGTCGGACGTGCTCTTGTGCGCCTTGGGAAAGCGCGCCGGTTTGGGCTCGAAGCGCGCCAAGGCATAGACATAGGCTTCGACCTGGCTGGCGCTACCCAGGAAGGTGCTCTGCGGCCGAGTGAACAACGGCATGGCCGCCTGTGGCAGCGCGTCCAGGCCCTTGCGGCGCACCACCGACAGTGCCAGGGCTGCGCCACGGGTAACTGCGTTATGACGCCGTGCTTCCTCGCGCAGCGGCAGCAGCAGCTCACGGGCATGACGCAGGGTAAGCTGGGCGCTGGTCTGCATCTCCAGAATGCGCGCATGGGTGCGCAGCAGCATGTCGTCATCGACCAGGTGGCCAAGGCGCGCCTGTTCACCGAGTAGCTTCAGCAGCACGGTCTCGACCTTGCGCACGCCCTGCTCGAAGGCGCCGTCGGCGTTGACCAGCTGGATCATCGGCTCGACGTATTCGTCCCAGGTGGCCAGCACCTCGGCATAGCGCTGGCGCAGCGGTATCTGGCGACTGCTGGTCTTGGCCCGCTCGGCGACGGCCACCAGGGCCTGCTCATCGTTGTCGAGCTTCTTCAACACGTCCCGCACGCGCATGTCCAGCAACCGCAGTTGCCGCGCCAGGTCGTCGCTGTCGCGGTTGTCGAAGGCATCCTGGATGTGCCCGGCCAGGCGCTCCAGATGACGCAGGTAGGCCTCGATCTCCAGGCACAGGCCGAGGCGATGTTCACGGCGCAGGTAGGCGAGAAAATCGTGGATCTGGGCATTGAGCTCGAAGCGGTTCGGGCTCTTGGCAACGGGTACCAGGATGTCCAGGCGGATCCACACATCGAGCAGTTGGGTAATGTCCTGCGGGGTGCTCTCGATCTGCTGGCGGGCCACATGCTGGCGCAGCTCTACCAGGCTGAGGGTGCCCTGGTCGAAACGCTCGCACAGCGGCTCGATCAGGGCCCAGTGTTCGGCTAGGGCACGCAGGACGCGCTTGGGTTCGATCATCGGCTTGGACTCGTTGCCAAGAAAAAGGGGGCGATTGTACTGCATCCGACGGGTTGGTTCTTATTCGCTTGCTCTGTCGTGCGACAGGCTGATCGACCACGCGCTTCCTGTGGCTTGCCCAGGCAGGCAGGGGATGCGTAAAAAACCGCCGAGCAGATGCGGCACTGGCAGGTCATCGGCGTTAGAATGCGCACCTGTCCCAACCCCCCTCGGATGACCGCCTTGCTTACCGAACAACGTCGCCGCGCCTATCTGTCCGCCATGCAAGTGGTGCACTGGCTGCCGCGCGCTGAGCTGCCGTTCGCCGCGCCGTCACGGCCCGAGCTGCTGCTGCCGTTGGCGCCGCCCGAGGACATCGATTTCGAGCCGCCGCCACGCCAGATAGCCGACAAATCACCTGTTGCCCCCCAGGCACGGGTCGTCGAGCGGCCGAAGATCGAGGTCCCGCGCCCTGGCGTTTCCGCCAAGGCCGCGGCCAAGCCTGTGGAGGCGCCCGAGCAGGCTGCGACCCCTCGCCCAGTGCCGGTACCGCCTCCGCGCTTTGCCTTGCAATTGCTGCGCGCTGGCGATTGCCTATTGCTGGTCGAGCTGGCCACCGGCCAGCCTTTCCAGAGCCGTGACCCGTCCTACCTGCTGCTCAAGGACATGCTGCGCGCCGCTGGCCTACCCGATGCCCCGCAGATCGTGGGTGAGCCAGTGCGCTGGCCGCTGCTGATGCGCGGCAACATGGACCAGGGCCCGGACGCAGCCCGCGATTTTGTACAGGGTTTTGTCCAGGCGCGTCTGGAAGAAGCGCCCTGCACCTGCCTGTGGCTGGTGGGTACGCCGGCGCTGCGCTTTGCTGCCGGCGCCGACGACCAGGCTTATTACCAAACCCTCAAGCTCGACGGCCTGGGCGAGGCGTGGGCCTTGCCGGGCCTGGAACTGTTGATGGACGAGCCGCAGCGTAAAGCGGACGTCTGGAAAGCCATGCGCCAGCTGATGGCGCGCTGGAAACCCGTTGAATGAGTGACTCGATCAGCTTTCGCCCCATGACCGAGGCGGATCTGGATGCCGTGCTGAAAATCGAATATGCCGCGTTCAGCCACCCCTGGACCCGCGGCATCTTTCTGGATGCCCTGAAATCCTATGAAGTCTGGCTGATGTTCGATGGGCAGCAACAGGTTGGCCACGGCGTGATCAACGTGATCATCGACGAAGCTCACCTGCTCAACATCACCGTCAAGCCGGAAAACCAGGGGCGCGGCCTGGGCTTGCGGCTGCTCGAACACCTGATGTCGCGCGCCTACCAGCTCAACGGTCGCGAGTGTTTCCTGGAGGTGAGGGCCAGCAACCCGGCTTATCGCCTGTACGAGCGTTTCGGCTTCAATGAAATCGGCCGCCGGCGCGACTATTATCCAGTTGCGGGTGGTCGCGAGGATGCGCTGGTGATGGCCTGCACGTTGTTCCCGGACTGAGCCAGCGGCAGGGCCGCTGCCGAGACGTGCAGGGGTGTGCCATGTCGAAGAAACGGAGTGTGGTTGCCGCGCTGTTGCTGGCGGTAAATTCGGCGTCCAGCGGGGCCCTGGCCGATGAACGCGACCTGAGGATGTTCGCCCAGTGGGCGGGTGAGCACCCGACACGGCCTTTTCGGGACATGCTCGTGCAGGCGCGCGTCTACGGCGTGGTGCCCATTGATCAGCTGCTGCGCTCGGCCTCGGACTGGAAATTGTGCCGGGCTTCACCGTTTGCCGTGCCGCCCAAGCAAAACTGGCCGGCCGTGCGCGCTACGCTGTCGTTGCTCCGAACGCTGGGTGAGCAACGAGCCTTGCCCGATTTCGAAGTGGTCTCCGCCTACCGTGATCCAGGCCTCAATCGCTGTGCCGGCGGGGCGATCGGCAGTGCGCATACCCAAGCATTTGCCGTGGATGTCTTGCTGGCGCCCTGGGCCGACCCCAACCCGCTGTGCCGTTTCTGGCAGCAGCACGGTCAGGCGTGGGGCATGGGCCTTGGCCGCTACCCAAGCGGTCGCATTCATCTGGACACGGCCGGCTACCGCACCTGGGGCGGTGACGGCAGCGCGGCGTCATCCTTTTGCAGCAAGCCCAGGTGAGTCAGCAATCCCGCTGTGGCTTAACGTGGCCTATCGCGCGCCCATGTCGCTCGCGCACTGGGCGTGGTTAGCCTGGTAGCTGTCTTTTTGGCGATGAGCGGTGTGAGGTGATTGCGCAGGCTCGCGAAGACCACCTGACTTTCTGGCGGGCAAAGAAAAAGGGCTTACCTTGCGGTAAGCCCTTCGTCTTGTTTGGTGGCTACACAGGGACTTGAACCCCGGACCCCAGCATTATGAATGCTATGCTCTAACCAACTGAGCTATGTAGCCGATGGCGCGCATTATTCTCTTGAACGGCCCCCCTGTCAACACGCTTTATAAAAAAATTTGCACGCTTTCAGAAACTTAGCGAGCGATCGCGGTCCGCGTAGCGTTATCGACCCGCTGAAACCCCGAATCGTGTGGTTGATCGGCTTCAATCTCGGCCTTTACCTGTTAGAGCCCCAGACTCGCTCGACCCTCTTTGAAGCCCATCAGCGTCTGGAAGAAATGCCTGGCCAGGCTGGATCTGGAAAAAAAGGTAGCTATGTATCTATTTGTATCCCGATAATCGGAGTCCAGCTTTCCGACGGAGATCCAGGCCATGGCCATCCCCAGCGCCGCCCCGGCGTCCACCCAAGCGCAGGCGAGCACCGCTACGCCGTTGGTGATGCGCATCATCGGCTTCTGCGCCTTGGCGCACCTGATCAATGATCTGATCCAGTCAGTGCTGCCGGCCATCTACCCAATGCTCAAGGCCAATTACGACTTGAGCTTCGCCCAGATCGGCATGATCACCCTGACGTTTCAGATCACCGCCTCGCTGCTGCAACCCTGGGTGGGCTTTTTCACCGACCGCCGGCCTACGCCCAACCTGCTGCCCATGGGCACGGTGTGCACGCTGATCGGTATCGTGATGCTGGCGTTCGTCGGCAGCTTCCCGATGATTCTGCTCGCCTCGGCCCTGGTGGGCATCGGCTCTTCGACATTCCATCCCGAAACCTCGCGTATTGCGCGATTGGCGTCCGGAGGCCGCTTTGGCCTGGCGCAATCGACCTTCCAGGTAGGCGGTAACACAGGTTCTGCCCTGGGCCCGTTGCTGGCTGCGGCCATCGTCATCCCGTTCGGGCAAACCCATGTCGCCTGGTTTGGCGTGGCTGCACTGTTCTTTCTCGCCGTGACCCTGATGCTGCGCCGCTGGTACATCGAGCACCTGAGCCAAGCCAAGGCGCGCAAGGTGGTACAGGCTACCCACGGCATCTCCCGCGGGCGCGTGGTTGCCGCGCTGGTGGTGCTGGGGCTGCTGGTGTTTTCCAAGTACTTCTACATGGCAAGCTTCACCAGCTACTTCACCTTCTACCTGATCGAGAAGTTCGGCGTATCGGTCGCCAGTTCGCAGTTGCACCTGTTCCTGTTCCTGGGCGCGGTCGCGGCGGGCACCTTCTTTGGCGGGCCCATCGGCGATCGCATCGGGCGCAAGGCGGTGATCTGGTTCTCGATTCTGGGCGTGGCACCGTTCACCCTGGCACTGCCTTACGCGGACCTGTTCTGGACAACGGTACTGAGCGTGGTGATCGGCTTCATCCTGGCCTCGGCATTCTCCGCCATCGTGGTGTATGCCCAGGAACTGGTGCCCGGTAGCGTAGGCATGATCGCGGGCATCTTCTTTGGCCTGATGTTCGGCTTTGGCGGCATCGGCGCGGCATTGCTGGGCTATGTGGCTGACCTGCGCGGTATCGAATACGTGTACGGGCTTTGCTCGTTCCTGCCCCTGTTCGGGGTGCTGGCGGTATTGCTGCCGAGCACGGGCAAGCGCTGATGCTCAGAAAGGGGCAGGGATGCCCCCTTGACGCCACAGGCACTGAGGCAATTGACGGTATCGCCTGCTCTGGCCTAGAGTGCCGCCTCTTGCTCACTTTCTGCGTAGTAGCCAAAGCAATGCGCCGTTTCCTGTCCTTGCCCTGTCGCCGTCAGCCTGCCCCGGATGGGCTGCGCCGTGCCTGGCCGAGCGACACCGTGCTCAAGCGCCGTCGCAGCGTCCTGTTTGCCTTCACCTTCTCGCCACACCTGAACTGATCAGCGTTCGAACAGCGTCCGCCGTGCTGGTGGGTGCGTTTTTGTCTGCACGTCTTATCGGTTTGCTGGGAGTGGTTCATGAACATGCGTTTGCTGGCGGGCTTACTGTTCGCCGTTTCGGTCGTGGGGTTCAGCCTGGGCGCGACCCTACCCCTGGTGTCGTTGCGCCTGCACGAGGCTGGCGCAGGCACCCTTGAAATTGGGATGATTTCCGCCATTCCGGCGGCTGGCATGATGCTGTCGGCCTTTCTGGTTGATGCCTGCTGCCGGTATTTCAAGCGACGCACACTCTATTTGCTGTGTTTCAGCCTGTGCACACTGAGCATCGGCCTGCTGGAACCCGCATTCGCCTCGTTGTGGTGGCTGGCCATCTTGCGCCTGGCACTGGGCCTTGGCATGGGCATCGCGATCATTCTTGGTGAGTCGTGGGTCAACGAGCTGTGCCAGGAGCATAACCGGGGGAAGATCATGGCCCTCTACGCCACCAGCTTTACCGGTTTCCAAGTGCTTGGGCCGGCGATGCTGGCGGTGCTTGGTGCCCACAGCCCCTGGATTACCGGCGTGGTCACGGCCTGCTATGGCCTGGCGTTGGCGTGCATCGTGGTGACGGTGCCCAATGACCGGGTGCTGCACGCTGAAGACGACAAGAGCTTCGGCCTGGCCGGCTTCTTTCGCGTGGCCCCGGCGCTGTGCGTGGCTGTGCTGTTTTTCTCGTTTTTCGATGCCGTGGTGCTCTCGCTCTTGCCGGTGTACGCCAGCAGCCACGGTTTTGCCGTGGGTGTGGCGGCGCTGATGGTGACCGTGGTGTTCGCAGGGGACATGCTGTTCCAGCTGCCGCTGGGCTGGCTTGCCGACCGCGTCGAGCGCACCGGCCTGCACCTGGCGTGCGGGGTAGTGGCCATGGCCATTGGCATCGGGTTGCCCTGGTTGCTGAACATGACGTGGCTGTTGTGGCCCTTGCTAGTAGTACTGGGTGCTGTCGCGGGCGGCATCTATACCCTGGCACTGGTGTTGATAGGCCAGCGTTTCAAAGGGCAGGACCTGGTCACCGCCAATGCCAGCGTCGGTTTGTTGTGGGGCGTCGGCAGCCTGGTGGGGCCGCTGATCAGTGGTGCGGCCATGGACGTGGCGCCCCACGGGCTGCCCATGGCGCTGGCATTGATGGCCGGGCTTTTCGTGTGCTTTGCACGGCAGTCTTATCGGCGTGAGCAGCCGTCCTGCACCCCCTCTGAAAGCTAGCGGATTTGCCTGCAGGAACGGCATTGCAGCTCGCTCCGGTGGTTACCAACTGAGCCGTGTCAGTGAGCTAAGCGGCGTCGATGTTGACCCAATACTGGGTGTGGTAATCGATACGCACTGGCAGGCTGCGGGCCAGTAGCTGCAGGATCTGATTGGTGTCGGCCAGCTGGTAGGTCCCGGAAACCATCAGTTTCGCCACCGCTGGGGCGCAGCGCAGCAGACCGGGGCGGTATCGGTTCAGCTCAGCGACGAAATCTGCCAGCGGCATTTGCCGGACGCTGAGCACACCCTGCGTCCAGCCCCAAGGGTCACTGGGCGGGGTGACGGCTTGATGGCTTCCATTGGCCTGCACGCGCAAGGTCTCGCCGGAATGCACCCGCACTGGCGTAGCACCGGTCATCACCGTGACTTCGCCCCGGCGCACCGCCACCAGCAAGCCGTGATCGCTCTGGCGCACCAGCAGTTGCCCGTCGAGGGTGCGCAGGGTGGCTATTCGGGTATCGATGAAGAACGGGCGTCTGTCGTCAGAATTGCTGTCCAGGCTGACTTCACCGCGCAGAAGCGCCAGGCGGCGTTGGCTCGCCGTGAAGCGCAGGTCGATGGCACTGGCGGTGTTCAGTTGGATGCGGCTGCCATCACTGCCTTGCAATTGTCGGCGCTCGCCGGTGGCAGTGGCACTGTCGGCCAGCAGCTCCGGCAGGCCCAGCGGCTCGCGCGCCATCCAGCCAAGGCCGCTGCCGACCACCAAAAAGGCCCCCAGCTTGAGCTGGTCGCGCCGGCTGATGCCCTGGCGCTTGCTGCCTTGCAGGGTACGACGGCTGAGGTCCTTGGGTAGCCCGGCGAGCTCATCGCCCAGGTTGCTGACGCGCTGCCAGGCCAACCCATTGTGAGGGTGCAACGACAACCATTGCTGGAACTGCGCCTGGGCATCCGGCCCTGGGCTGCCGAAGCGTAGCCTCACCAACCAGTCGATGGCCTGGTCGACCCGAGCCTGGGCGGGTGCTTGGTCAGGCGTCGGCATAACGCAACCGGTAGCAAGTCTTCAGCGCCTTGGCCAGGTCGCGCTCCACGGTCGCTTTCGAAACGCCCAGGAGCAAGCTGATCTGGATGATGCTCAGCCCGTCCAGTTGCGCATGCAGAAAGGCTTGGCGAGCACGCGGCTTGAGCTGGTGCAGGGCACGATCGAGGCGCTCCAGGCTGTCGAGAATGACCAGCCTGTGTTCTTCGCTCGGGATATCGGTTTCGGGTAGGTGCGCCAGGCTGTCCTGGTAGGCCCGCTCCAGCGCACGGCGACGAAACTGATCGATCATCAGGCCGCGGGCGATGCTGCTGAGGTAGGCGCGAGGCTCTTTCAACGGCGAGGTCTGCCGGGCGCGCAACAGGCGCACGAAGGTGTCCTGGGCCAGGTCGGCCGCATGTTCGCTGCAACCGACGCGACTGCGTAGCCAGCCGCGCAACCACGCATGGTGGGATTGGTAGAGCAGGGCGACCTCGGTCGGTTTGAGCGTGTCGGGAAGCTGCATCGTCGCCACGGTCGGTTCCTGTCGGATGTGATTGTGAATGGTTCTCAATTCTATGCGGGTCAGGCCATGGCGGGCAATGCTGCCTCAGGAATTACTTGCGCAAGATCCGGCAGTCGGCCGATGAGTGGCTGGGTTAAGCTGGCATCTCCACTGATCGATGGAGCCGCTTCAATGTTGATCGACGCCGAACCTCTCGCCTACCGGCAAGCGGCCGAATACCTGGGTGGCCTGGATGCGGATTGGGCGCGGCACATTGCCGCCGTCGGCCCCTGCCGCCACCGTACTACCCCAGGGCGTGAACCCTTCGAAGCACTGGTGAGGTCGGTCGCTTACCAACAACTGCACGCCCGTGCAGGCGACGCCATCCTCGGGCGACTGCTGGCGCTATTTGGGCAAGAGGCTTTCCCCACCCCCACGCAACTGCTGACAGCGGACCCCGCCGCCTTGCGCAGCTGCGGCTTCTCGGCCAGCAAACTGGCCACGCTGCTGGACATTGCCCAAGGCCGCCTGGACGGTGTGGTGCCAACCCGCGAGCAGGCCCTGGACATGCCCGACGACGAATTGATCGAGCGTCTGGTGACGCTGCGCGGGGTAGGGCGATGGACAGTGGAGATGCTGTTGATCTACAGCCTGGAGCGTCTGGATGTGTTGCCGGTCGATGACTTTGGCGTACGGGAGGGCTATCGGCGGCTCAAGGGCTTGGAAAAAGCACCGACGCCTGCACAGATGCGCGCGCTGGGCGCCGCCTGGCGACCTTATCGCACCGTCGCCGCCTGGTACTTGTGGCGGGCCTGAGCGCTTGCCGAACTGCACTTAGTCTAGAAGATGAACATGACAACCTACACCACTCCCGAGCAGCGCTGGCAGGCCGTTGCGGCACGTGTTGCCGAGGCGGCGGACCATTTCGTCTATGCCGTGCGCACCACCGGCATCTACTGCTATCCAGGCTGCAAGGCCAGGCTCCCCCTGCGCAGCAACCTGGAGTTCTTCGAGTCCCCGGCATTGGCCGAGGCAGCAGGCTACCGCGCCTGCAAGCGCTGCATGGGCCGGCCTGCCATTTCGGCGCGTACGCGGCGCCTGGTCAGCGATGCCTGTCGCCTGATCGAGGCGTGCGAGCTACCGCCCAGCCTGGAGCAGTTGGGCGAGCGCCTGGCCGTCAGCCCGTTCCACCTGCATCGGCTGTTCAAGGCGCAAACCGGCCTTACACCCAAAGCCTACGCCGAGGCCTTCCGCGCCCAGCGCCTGAGGAGCAGCCTGGGGCATGGGCAGGGCTCGGTCACCGATGCCATTTTCGAGGCGGGCTACAACTCCAGCAGCCGCTTCTATGCCGGGGCTGAGCAGCGGCTGGGCATGCCACCCCGGCAGTTTCGCGCAGGTGGTGCCGGGGTGACCATTCGCTTCGCCGTGGGCCAGTGCTCACTAGGTGCCATCCTGGTTGCCCAGAGCGAAAAGGGCATCTGCGCGATTTTGCTCGGCGATGATCCTGAGGCGCTGGTGCACGCCCTGGAAGACCAGTTCTGCAACGCCGAGCTGATCGGTGCCGATGGCGCGTACGAACAGGTCGTGGCGCAGGTCATCGGGTTCGTCGAGGCGCCGGCGCTCGGCCTGGACCTGCCGCTGGATGTGCAGGGCACCGTCTTTCAGGAGCGCGTGTGGCAAGCGCTGCGTGAAGTACCCCCTGGCTGCCGGGTCAGCTACAGCGACATCGCCGAGCGCATAGGCGCCCCCAAGGCGGTGCGGGCAGTGGCCAAGGCCTGCGCGGCTAACCGTATTGCCGTGGCCATTCCATGCCACCGGGTGGTGCGCCGGGACGGCGACATCAGCGGCTACCGCTGGGGGATCGAGCGCAAACGGCAATTGCTGGCGCGCGAAACAGCCCTCTCCTGATGGCCCGAAGCGGCGTAGAATCGCTCGCCAGATCGAATTGGAAAGAGGAATGTTCGATGAGGCGTGTCAGCCTTTCCCGCTTTAGTCACAGCGTGATGCTGTTGCTGGCGCTGATTGTGACAGTGTCCAACCCAGCCTGGTCGGCACCTGCCCCTGCGACGACGGCGCAGGCTGCCGCTGACGCACCGGCACTGGACGAAACCGCGAGCGTCGACCAGCTTAGCGACCGACTGGACCAGATTCGCCAGGGCGTCACCAGTGATGCCAACGACGACCTGCTGGCGCAACTGCGCATGGCGGCCGTGCAGGTCCAGCGCCAGGCCGATGCTTTGAGCACCCAGCGTGCAGCCGATGCGCAGAAGGTGGACGATCAGTTGAAGGTCATCGGCCCCGCTCAGCCGGACGAGCCTGCGACCCTGACCCAGCAGCGCAAGGCGCTGGAGGCCGAGAAGAAAACCCTGGCGACCCAGCAGGATCAGGCCACCAAGCTGACCCAGTCGGCGCGGGACCTGTCCACGCAGATCGTCAACCTGCGCCGCAGCCTGTTCAACTCGCAGATATCCAGCCGGGCAGCGTCGCCGTTGAGCCCTGCGTTCTGGCAGAGCATGATCCGCCCGACCCAGGACGATGTGGCACGGCTGCATGACCTGCGCGGCGAGATCACCGACGCGCTCGACAGTGCCCTGAGCGCTGAACACCGCTGGCTGTTCTTCACCAGCCTGATCGCTTCGATCCTGGTATGGACCTTGGTGCGGGGTTTGCTGGAGCGGCTGCTGGCAAGGTCCATGGTGCGCTGGTTACCGGAGGGACGCTTGCGTCGCAGTGCCTTGGCCGTGGGCGTAAGCCTGGCAACCCTGGGCACCATTGCCGGCTCGGTATCGCTGCTGCGCTGGGGCGTTGAAAGCAGTGCGCAACTGGGTTCGGACCTGGCCAGCCTGACCGACCATATTCTTGCCCTGGTGGTGTTCAGCGCCTTCATTACCGGCCTTGGCCGGGCACTGTTGATGTTGCAGCGTCCCTCCTGGCGTTTGCCGGCGATTGCCGACGAAGTGGCCGAGGCCCTGGGCTGGTTCCCCAAGGTGCTGGCGCTGGCCTTGATGGTGATGATGACCCTGGAGCGGGTCAACAGTGTGATCGGCGTCAGCCTGGCCCTGACCGTGGCGGTCAATGGCCTTACTGCACTGGTGGTGGCGTTGATTTTCGCCGGCGCCCTGATGACCTACCGCCGTGCTCGGCGTCGGCATGGCATTGACCGGGCGACGGGCCTGGCCGGCTTGATCCCGTTCGTGATGGTGGTGTGGCTAGCCGCGATCCTGCTATCGCTGATCACCGGGTACCTCACCCTGGCCTATTTCCTCACAGCCAAGCTGCTATGGGTAAGCCTGGTCGTCACGTGCGCCTACTTGCTCACAACGTTCCTGAGTGATCTGTGCGAAATGCTGCTCTCGCCTCGCCAACCGGGTGGCCTGGCGCTGGCCTCGACGCTGGGCCTGGCACCACGGCACCAGGCGCAGGCGAGCACGGTGCTCGCCGGCATTGGTCGCACCGTCGTGGTGATCCTGGCCCTGCTGCTGACCTTGATGCCGTCGGGCACCAGCCCCAGCGAACTGTTGCTGAGCCTGGGTGACTGGGATGGCACGGGCGGCAAGCTACTTGGCAACCTGAACATCGTGCCCCAGGACATCGTGCTGGCGCTTGGCATACTGGTAGGCGGGATGCTGGCCATTCGTGTGGTCAAGCGCTGGTTGAGTGAGCGCCTGCTGCCGGAAACCGACATGGACGCCGGCATGCGCGCCTCGCTGGTCACCCTGGTGGGTTACCTGGGCTTCCTGTTCCTGGCCATGCTGGTGATGTCGACCCTGCACATCAACCTCACTAGCTTGACCTGGGTGGTGAGTGCCTTGTCGGTCGGTATCGGCTTCGGCCTGCAGCAGATCGTGCAGAACTTCATCTCCGGCCTGATCCTGCTTACCGAACGCCCGGTCAAGGTGGGTGACTGGGTGAGCCTGGCGGGTGTCGAGGGGGATATCCGTCGCATCAACGTGCGCGCCACCGAGATCCAGATGTCGGACCGCTCCACCGTGATCGTCCCTAACTCGCAGTTCATCTCCCAGAACGTGCGCAACGTGACCATGGGCAATGCCCTTGGCGTGGTCGGTATTACCCTGACCTTGCCCCTGGACACCGACGCCAACCGGGTCCGTGAGCTGCTGCTGACCGCCTTCCAGGAGCACGAGGCCATCCTCGATGCACCGGCGCCGTCGGTGTCGTTCAAGGACCTGACCAATGCCGGTATGGTGATTGGCGTCAGTGGTTATGTGGCAGGGCCGCGGTTGGTGGGCGGTGCCCGCAGTGACCTGCTGTTCACCATACTGGGGCGCCTGCGCGACGAAGGTATCGCCCTCTCTGCGCCGCAGAGCATGGTGCTGTTGCAGGACGGGCAACGCCCGGCCGAAGCTGAAAACGACGCGTGAATCATGGGCTGCCTGGCAGCCATTTTGGCGTGCGTATACCACCAGCCGAAGGTGCCGGTCTTCATCGACGGTCAGCGAGGTATGCTCGAACGGCTGGGCCTGCCCATCGATGACCAGTTGGCGTACGCCGCTGCAGGATGCATGCACGTCGTGGGTGCGCCAGCCGGCCTTGAAGGCCGGCGAGACATGCTCCAGTTCGTCCACCAATGCGTGGATATCGGCTTCCTGCGTGGCCCGGGCGAAGTCGCGACGAAAGCTTGCCAGCATAATCGGGGCCTGGCTGTCCCAGTCGTGCAAGCGCCCATGCATCGTCGGGTCGGTGAACAGCAGCCAGAGCAGGTTGCGGCGCTCAGGCGGGTGCGCGGCGAAGCCGAAGAGTGCGTCGGCTAGCCCATTGAACCCCAGTACATCCCAGCGCAGGTTGAGGACGAAGGCCGCGTGCGGCAGGTCGTGCATCAAACGCCTCACCAGCGGCGTCTGGCGCCCAGTGCTGCTTTTCTGATCGGTGCACGGGCTGTACAGGGGCTGGCCACCGCGCTGCTGTTCCCTCAAGTCTATGCTTCGATTCGGGTCAACTTCGACGCCCAGGACAGCCGCCGCGCCTTCGGCTTGCTAGGGATGACGCTGGGGCTGGCTGCCCTCGCAGGCCAGGTGCTGGGCGGCTGGATGGTACATGCTGACCTGTTCGGATCAGGCTGGCGCAGCATCTTTTTGATCAATGTACCCATTGGGTTGCTGGCTATCGTGGCGGCGCGCTACATCCCCGAGACCCGCGCGCCCCAGCGCCCGGACCTGGACTGGGCAGGCGTGGCGCTGGTCAGCGTAGGCCTGGCATTGCTACTCGTGCCGCTGATCGAAGGACCGGGGCAGGGGTGGCCTGCCTGTAGTTTCTTCGCGCTCGGCCTGGCATTGGGCTTGCTCGCGCTGTTCAAGCGCCAGCAGCAACGGCGACGAGCGACCGGCAGGTTGCCCTTGGGGACATGCAACTGTTGACGCAGCGCCGCTTTGCACTGGGTACGCTGCTGGTACTGGTGGTCTATTCCACATCCAGTTCCTTCTTTCTGTGCTTCGCCCTGCTGATGCAGAGCGGGCTGGGTCTGGATCCCTTCATGGCGGGCAGTATCTTCGCACCCTGCAGTGTGGGTTTCGTACTGGCATCGCTTGCTGCCCCGCGACTGGTTGCGGGCTGGGGAATACGAGCGATCGTGGTAGGGGCCTTGCTGTACGCGCTGTCGATCGGGTTGCTGATTGCCCAGGTCCAGGCGGCAGGCGCACAGTTGGTGCCAGTTTGGCTGATCCCGGTACTGATCGTGGTAGGTGCGGGGCAGGGGTTGGTGATGACCCCTTTGCTCAACCTGGTACTGGCCCTGGTCGACGAAGCGAAGGCGGGCATGGCCTCGGGCGTGATCGCGACCGTGCAGCAGGTCGGTGCGGCGCTGGGGGTGGCCGTGGTGGGGATTTTCTTCGCGGCAGCGCTGCCAGGGGAAGGCTTGGTCGTTCAAGCCGGCCAGTATGTGCATGCGTTTGTGGCCGGCATGCTCTACAACCTGGGTGCCGCGGTGATGGTGATCGTCTTGCTGGTGATGCTGGCAGGCGAGCAGCGGTCTGGGGGAGGTGAGTAAGCCGCACGCACTGGCGCCGTGCTCCCGCTTTCTGCGGGCTTGAATAAAAACAGGAGCGTTCGGCAGACCCTCAATCGGGCTGCTGAACGCTCCTGCTTGTTTACGCTGCGGTTAAGCGTCGATCAAACGTTGAAGCGGAAGTGCATCACGTCGCCATCTTTGACGATGTAATCCTTGCCTTCCAAGCGCCACTTGCCGGCTTCCTTGGCGCCGCTCTCACCCTTGTACTGGATGAAATCGTCATAGGCCACGACTTCGGCACGGATGAAGCCTTTCTCGAAGTCGGTGTGGATCACCCCGGCCGCTTGCGGGGCCGTGGCGCCTACGCGCACGGTCCATGCACGTACTTCCTGCACGCCGGCGGTGAAGTAGGTCTGCAGGCTCAGCAACTCGTAACCGGCACGGATCACACGATTCAGGCCAGGTTCTTCCAGGCCCAGGGCCTCGAGGAACATGTCCTTTTCTTCACCGTCGTCCAGCTCGGCGATTTCCGCTTCGATCTTGTTGCACACCGGTACGACCACCGCGCCTTCTTCCTCGGCGATGGCGTTCACCACGTCCAGGTGCGGGTTGTTCTCGAAACCGTCCTCGGCAACGTTGGCGATGTACATCACCGGCTTGCTGGTCAGCAGGTGGAAGCTACGGATCAGGGCCTTTTCATCGGAGCTCATGTTCTTCATCAGGCTGCGCGCTGGCTTGCCTTCGGTGAAATGCGGGATCAGCTGTTCCAGAATGGCCTTCTGCGCCAGGGCGTCCTTGTCGCCACCCTTGGCGTTGCGGGCCACTTTCTGCAACTGCTTTTCGCAGCTGTCGAGGTCGGCAAAGATCAGTTCGAGGTCGATGATCTCGATGTCGCGCTTGGGATCGACGCTGTTGGAAACGTGAATCACGTTCTCGTCTTCGAAGCAGCGCACCACGTGGGCGATGGCGTCGGTCTCGCGGATGTTGGCGAGGAACTTGTTGCCCAGGCCTTCGCCTTTCGAAGCACCGGCCACCAGGCCTGCAATGTCGACGAATTCCATGGTGGTGGGCAGGATGCGGTTGGGCTTGACGATTTCAGCCAGCGCATTGAGGCGCGCATCGGGCATGGGCACGATACCGCTGTTCGGCTCGATGGTGCAGAAAGGGAAGTTCTCTGCCGCGATGCCAGACTTGGTCAGGGCGTTGAACAGGGTGGACTTGCCGACGTTGGGCAGGCCGACGATGCCGCAATTGAAACCCATGGGTATTCCCCTCTCTAAAGGAAATCAGGCCTTCTGGCTGTGCAGCTCGCGCATCGCCTTGGCGAAGTCGCCAGCGAGCACGTCCGGCAGCACACCGAGGGCAAAGTCGATGCTGGCGTCGAGCTTCTCCTGCTCGGCGCGCGGTGCGCGGCCCAGGACGAAGTTGGAGACCAGCTTGGCGTCGCCTGGATGGCCAATACCGAGCCGCAGGCGATGGAAGTCGTTCTGGTTGCCGAGCTGCGCGATGATGTCGCGCAGGCCGTTGTGCCCGCCATGGCCGCCGCCGCGCTTGAGCTTGGCAACGCCGGGAGGCAGGTCGAGTTCGTCGTGCGCCACCAGGATGGCCTCCGGTTTAATCCGGAAGAAATTGGCCAACGCCGCCACGGACTGGCCGCTACGGTTCATGTAGGTGGTGGGGATCAGCAGGCGAACATCGTTGCCCTGATGGCTGAATTTAGCCGTCAGGCCGAAATATTTCTTATCAGCGGTCAGCGAGATGCGCTGGGCGCTGGCAATGCGTTCAACGAAAAGAGCCCCTGCGTTATGCCGGGTCTGTTCGTATTCGGGGCCGGGGTTACCCAGGCCGACGATCAACTGGATGGCGGTCACGTCAGGGGCTCTTCCTTGGAGTTGGTGGGTTACAGGGCGCGCGGCACTGTAACCCGATCAACGCCGGCGTGCGAGTGGATTACTCGGCAGCGCCTTCTTCCTCAGCTTCAGCGGACACGCGTGGTGCGTGAACGTTGGCAACTGCTTTGTCATCACCGTGGGCCAGAGCGACGAACTCTACGCCTTTCGGAGCTTTCAGGTCCGACAGGTGGATGATGGTGCCGATTTCAGCATTGGCCAGGTCGACCTCGATGAACTCAGGCAGGTCTTTGGCTTCGCAGGAAACTTCCAGCTCCGACTCAACGTGCGAAACTTCGCCGCCTTTCTTGACCGGGCCTTCTTCGTTGATGAAGTGAACCGGTACCTTGGCGGTCAGTTTCTGGCCTGCAACGACGCGGATGAAGTCGGCGTGCATGATGAACTGCTTGGCCGGGTGGCGCTGCATGGCCTTGATGATGACGTTCTGCTTGACGCCGTCAACGTTCAGTTCGATGACGTGGCTGAAGGCCGCTTCGTTTTCGAACAGCTTGGTGATTTCCTTGGCCACGATGGTCAGGGATTGAGCTTCTTTATCACCACCGTAGACTACGGCTGGGATGCTGGCGGAGTGACGCAGGCGGCGGCTCGCACCTTTCCCCAGGTCAGTACGCGCTTGGGCGTTCAGAGTGAAATCAGTCATTTTGTTTCTCCAAAATAGCCCCCCGAGGGCGTTTGCGACCAGCGCCAACGGGGATGGCAAAAAAGCCCCGCCCCAGCAGATGTGCTGGGGCGGGGCGCTTTTCGTCAGCGAGCGTTCCGCTTAGCGGAACATCGCGCTGATCGATTCTTCGTTGCTGATGCGGCGAACCGCTTCGGCGACAACCGGTGCGATATCCAGCTGGCGGATACGGTCACAGGCTTGAGCAGCGGCGGACAGCGGAACGGTGTTGGTCACCACCAGCTCGTCCAGGACCGACTTCTCGATGTTCTCGATCGCGCGGCCCGACAGGACAGGGTGCGTGCAATAGGCGTAAACCTTGGCAGCGCCGTGCTCTTTCAGGGCTTTGGCCGCATGGCACAGGGTGCCGGCGGTGTCGACCATGTCGTCTACCAGGATGCAGGTGCGCCCTTCGACGTCGCCGATGATGTGCATCACTTCGGAGTGATTGGCCTTTTCACGGCGTTTGTCGATGATACCCAGGTCGACACCCAGGGACTTGGCGACAGCACGTGCGCGCACGACACCACCGATGTCCGGGGAGACAATCATCAGGTTCTCGAAACGCTGGTCTTCGATATCGTCGACCAGTACGGGCGAACCGTAGATGTTGTCGACCGGGATATCGAAGAAACCCTGGATCTGGTCAGCGTGCAGGTCGACGGTGAGTACACGGTCGATACCCACGACAGTGAGCATGTCAGCGACGACTTTGGCGCTGATGGCTACACGTGCCGAACGCGGACGGCGGTCCTGGCGGGCGTATCCGAAGTAAGGAATCACGGCGGTGATTCGGGAAGCTGAGGAGCGGCGGAAGGCGTCGGCCATCACTACCAGTTCCATCAGGTTATCGTTGGTCGGTGCACAGGTCGGCTGAATAATGAAGACGTCTTTACCGCGGACATTTTCATTGATCTCAGTGCTGATCTCGCCGTCGGAGAATTTACCGACAGAGACGTCACCGAGAGGGATATGCAGCTGACGTACGACACGCCGAGCCAGATCGGGGTTAGCGTTCCCCGTAAAGACCATCATCTTGGACACGCGCAGTACCTGAAGGCTGAGGGTATACCTGGATGAGTATAAGGAAAATGGCAGGGGCGGCTGGATTCGAACCAACGCATGGCAGGATCAAAACCTGCTGCCTTACCGCTTGGCGACGCCCCTGTATCTGTTGCTGCGAGCGCTAGGCACTCGACTTCTTGACCAGACTTTGCAGCTTGCGATGCAACATCGAAATATTGCTTCCTTTCGCCACAAACCCTGTTTGGGTCGCTGAAAGAAGGGCCAGAACTTTATCAGCTTCGGCTTTGCTTGGGAAGGCCCCAAACACACAACTTCCAGTTCCGGTTAGTCGAGCCTCTGTGAATTTTCCCAGTGCGTTCAGCGCGTTGCGAACTTCCGGGTAATTCTGCTCTACCACCGGTTGGCAGTCATTTCGACTGTTTCCCTTGGGAACGGGGCGCATCTTAAGGGGGAGAGAATCACGTGTCAACTGCGGATGTGAAAAAATTTCTGCTGTGCTTACAGACACTTGCGGAACCAGCACCACATACCAGGGTTGTTCCGGATCGACCGGCGTGAGCTGTTCGCCCACACCCTGGGCAAAGGCGGCATGACCGCGCACGAATACCGGTACATCGGCACCCAGGCCGAGGCCCAGGGCAGCCAGGCGATCTTCGTTCCAATCCAATTGCCACAGGTGCGCAAGGCCAAGCAGGGTAGTGGCGGCATCCGAGCTGCCGCCGCCGATGCCACCGCCCATCGGCAGCACCTTGTCAAGCCAGATGTCCGCGCCTAGGGGCGTACCCGATTGGACCTGCAGCTGGCGAGCGGCACGCACGATCAGGTTGCTGTCATGGGGCACGGTATCGAGGTCGCTGTGCAGGCGGATCATGCCGTCCTCACGCACAGCGAAGCTCAGCTCGTCGCCGTGGTCGAGAAACTGGAAGACCGTTTCAAGCTCGTGGTAGCCATCGGCACGGCGGCCAATGATGTGCAGCCACAGGTTCAGCTTGGCCGGCGCGGGCAGGGTAAGCGCTTGCATCGACTCAGTGCCCCAGCTGGCGGGGCTGCCAGTCCTTGACCACCAGGGTCACGTCCAGGTCCTTGCCGTGCAGCTTGAGGCGTTCGGGCAGCCAGTAACCTTTATGCTCGGCATAGCTCAGGTACTCGACCTGCCAGCCGTCCTGTTCAAGGCTGGCCAGGCGGCTGTCGCCGTCGAGGGTCAGCTTGCTCTTGGTGTCCGGCGCTGGCAGGCCGCGCACCCACCAGACCAGGTGGGAAACAGGCAGCTTCCAGCCCAGTTGCTCTTCCAGCAGCGCTTCGGGGCTGGTGGCTTCGTAGCGGCCCTGGTTGGCCACTTCCAGCACCACGGCGTCAGGCCGGCCGGTCAGGCGTGCGGCCCCACGGCCCAGCGGCCCGGCCAGGCGAATGTCGAAGTAGTCCTGGCGCTGCAGCCAGAACAGGGTGCCACTGCCCGAGTCGCGTGGGGCACGGATGCCCACCTTGCCGTTGATCTGCCAGCCGTCGAGGCTGCTCAACTGCTGTTTGTGGGCACGCCACTGCTGTGGGTCGCCGTGGCCCTGCAAGGCTTCGCGGCTGCCAATGCCGGCACAGCCGGCCAGGAGGACGATGAGGGTGAAGGTTACGAAATGGCGCAATAGCATGGTCTTAAAGGGTCTCGGATCCGGTCAGGCGTAGGAGGGTCTCGCGCAGCACTGGGCTGTCGGCCTGGGCTTCGAAGCCCTTGGCCCACACTTGGCGGGCTTCGCGCCGCTTGCCGTTGGCCCACAGCACCTCGCCCAGGTGGGCGGCGACTTCATGGTCGGGGAAGCTGGCGAAGGCCTGGCGCAGGTAACCCTCTGCTTTGTCGAGGTTGCCCAGGCGATAGTTCACCCAGCCCAGGCTGTCGAGCACTGCGGGATCGTCCGGGGTCAGCTGATGCGCCTTGTCGATCAGGGCCTGGGCTTCGGCGTAACGATTGGTGCGGTCGGCCAGGGTATAGCCAAGGGCATTCAAGGCCATGGCGTTTTCCGGCTCGCGGGCAATGATGGCGCGCAGGTCCTTTTCCATCTGGGGCAGGTCATCGCGCTTTTCGGCGAGCATGGCACGGGTGTAGAGCAGGTTGAGGTCGTCCGGGTAGCGCTGGATGGCTTGTTGCAGCACCTGGTTGGCCTGGGCGTCCTTGTTATTGTTGCTGTAGCTTTCCGATTCGATCAGGAACAGCTGGATCGCGTAGTCGGGCTGGGCTTCGCGGGCTTCGGCCAGCAGGCGAGAGGCTTCGGTGCCGCGGCCGTTGGCGATCAAGATGTCGGCCTGGCGCAGTTGCGCGGCCAGGTAGTCGGGCCCTGGCCCTACCAGGGCGTACTGGCGCAGGGCACCTGCCGGGTCGTGGCGTTCTTCGTGGATGCGGCCAAGGTTCAGGTGCGCGGCATCGGTGTTGCTGTCGCGTTCGACCAACTCCTGCAGGTAGCCTTCGGCTTCATCCCACTCCTTGTTTTCAAGGCACACCAGCGCCAGGGAATAGCGCAGCTCGTCGTCCTCGGGATACTGCTGGACCAGGCTGACGAATTCGCCTTTGGCGTCGGCGATGCGGTCCTGTTCTACCAGGGTCCGGGCATAGGTCAGGCGCAGGCGCTTGTCGTCGGGGTTTTCGCGAATCGCCTTGCGCAGCAGGGGGAGGGCTTCTGGACCACGGTCCAGGGCTTGCAGCAAGCGAGCGCGCAGCAGGATCGGTGCAATTTCGCCGTTTTGTGGCGCGTGCGATTCGAGCAGTTCGAGCGCCTCTTCGGCCTTGCCGTCCTGGTTCAGCAGCAGGGCCTTGCCGAAGATCAACTGACCGTTGTCAGGGTACTTGACCAACAGGCGTTCGAAGCTCTGCAGCAGACCATCACGTGTGCTCTGGTCGGTTTCGGCAGCCGACAGGGCCAGAAAATCGAAATGGGTATCGCCCTGGCCTTGCAGGACCTTTTCCATATAGGCCATGGCATCGTCATAGCGGCCTGCGCGGGCCAGCTGGATGGCGGCGGCGCGTTGCGCATCGAGGTTCTGCGGGTCGTTGCGGGCCCAGATCAGGGCGTTGTCCTGCGCAGGTTCATCGGCGCCCAGGTATTCGGCGATACGGTAGGCGCGTTCGGAGACGCCAGGATCCTGGGTTCGCGCGGCCTCATCGGTGTAGTTGGCCAGGGCGATGTCGAAGCGATTGCGTTGCCCGGCAAGCTCGGCCACCAACAGGTTATAGAGCGTATCCTGCTTGAACGAGCCGTACACCATGGGCTTCTCGGCTTCGGGTTTACCGACGTCAGCAGCAGGCTCGGCCTTGTGCGCGGGCAGGCTCTGGCAGCCCTGGAGCAGGGCGAAGGCAAGCAGCAATGCGTAGGGTTTGTTCATAGAGGGCTTATAAGGAGACTCACCGGCGGTTGGAGCATGATGACACAAGCGCGGTGGCAAACCCACCGGGCCAAGGTATGAAGCGGATCCTTCGTTTATGAAGACCGCGACATTAGGATGTGGTTCGGCTTGCAGCGCGGGAGGTGGCCTGGTCGGTGGGCCAGGGGCTTGTGCGTAGCTATCGCGCAAGTACTTGCTGCTGCCAAGCCCGTAGCATACCTGCATCCATCCCATGCCCGTGCTTTTGGTTCTAAGCGCGCGGTAGCTCAGGCGCCGCAGATCGCGACTTCAGGAGGCCGAGCGCAGGGCTTGCGCAGGGAGGTGACAGGCATGGATGCCTGTCAAGCGCTGGGCCCCAGGATGGGGCCTGCAGCGCGGTCCTCCCGGGAGCAAGCCCGGAGCGAGGGAACCCCGGAGCGTAGCGTAGGGGCCGGATGATAGGAGCAGGCGGTTTTTGCTTACTTTTTGACAAGACAAAAAGTGAGCCGCCGTAAGGGCGGAAAGGTGACTGTGCGCCACCCGCGCCAATGAATACCAACTTGCTGTATGTGCCAACGCT